>CAYJVQ010000034.1:156-8582 GCA_964373605.1 uncultured Gammaproteobacteria bacterium
AATGCTGTCATCCTGAACGAAGTGAAGGATCTCTTGAGACGCGTTAAGAGATCCTTCACTTCGTTCAGGATGACACAGACGAATGACACAGACGAATGACACAGACGAATGACGCAGACGGATGACGCAGACGAATGACGCAGACGGATGACACGACGGATGACGCAGACGGATGACACGGCGGATGACGCAAAAAAAGAAGCCCTTCATCAGGACTTCTTTTTCGTTTACTCACGAATTGTATTGCGTTTGCGTTCAAACTCTTTCAAAAACTTTTTTCGAATGCGTATCGTTGCTGGTGTCACTTCCACGTATTCGTCGTCGTCGATGTATTCGAGGGCGCGCTCGAGGGTCATGTCCATGGGTGGCGTGAGTTTCACAGCCATGTCGGCTCCGGCGGATCGCATGTTGGTGAGATTTTTTTCTTTGATCGGGTTTACGGTCATGGATTCCTTTGCGCTCGCGCCGATGACCATGCCTTCGTACACTTCAACCGTCGGACCAACGAAGAGCACACCGCGGGCTTCCAAACCTTCGAGCGAGTACGGCGTTGTCTTGCCGGTGAATCCAGAGATGATGGATCCCGTGATGCGGCGTTTGATTTCGCCCTTGTACTCGCCATAGTGCGAGAAGATGTGTGAGAGCGTTCCTTCGCCGCGGGTGGCAGTGAGAAACTCGAGGCGATAGCCGAGCAGACCGCGCGTTGGGATCAAGTACTCCAGACGCGTTGAGCCGTTTTCAGCTTTCATGTTCACCATTTCGCCCTTGCGTTTTCCAAGCTGTTCGATCACGCCGCCGGAGAATTCATCTGGGACGTCGATGGTCACGGCCTCGTACGGCTCTTCTCGCTTTCCGTTCACCTCATGCATGATGACTTGCGGCTGACTGACTTGCAGTTCAAATCCTTCGCGTCGCATGATTTCAATCAAGATGGACAAGTGCATTTCTCCGCGACCGCTCACCTTGAACACGTCGGAGTTTTCTGGAAACTCGATCAGCAAGCCGACGTTTGTTTCAAGTTCTTTTTCAAGGCGCTGACGAATCTGTCTCGACGTCACGAATGATCCTTCGCGTCCCGCGAACGGGGAATTGTTCACGAGGAAGTTCATCGTCAGGGTTGGTGGGTCGATGTGAATGGCCGGGAGCGGTTCTGCGTCTTTGTTCTCCGCGATCGTTTCACCCACCGTGATGTTTGGAATTCCCGCCACAAGCACGATATCACCGGCGTAGGCTTCCTCGACGCTGATTTTTTTGAGTCCGCGTGTGGTAAACAGTTTTGAAATTTTGACTTGCTCGCGCGAGCCGTCGAGTTTGATGACGGTTGCGGGCATACCAACCTTGATGGTTCCTTCGTAGATGCGGCCCGAGGCCATGCGTCCGACGAAATCGTCATACGCGAGGTTTGCGGGTTGCATGCGAAGCGGTGCCGCGGTATCGCTCTTTGCTTTTGGCACAGTTTCAAGAATCAAGTCGAAGAGTGGTTGCAAATTTTTATTCTCATCTTCGAGATGACGTTTTGCAATGCCTTCGCGTGCAATGGCGTAGATATGTTTGAAATCGAGTTGCTCATCGGTGGCACCAAGTTCCACAAACAAATCGAAGATCATGTCGTGCACGGCGTCTGGTCGTGCGGAAGGTTTGTCGATTTTGTTGATGACGACAATGGGTTTGAGCCCAAGCTCAAGCGACTTGCGCAAAACGAATTTTGTTTGCGGCATTGGGCCTTCGTAGGCGTCCACGAGAATCAAAACAGAATCGACCATGCGCAGAACGCGTTCGACTTCGGAACCGAAGTCGGCGTGTCCTGGCGTGTCCACGATGTTGATTTTTGTGTCGCCAAGAAGGATGGAGGTATTTTTTGCGTAAATGGTAATACCACGCTCTTTTTCCAGAGCGTTTGAATCCATCACGCGTTCCTCAATGACTTCGCGTTCGGTGAACGTTCCCGACTGTTTGAGCATGGCGTCCACAAGCGTCGTCTTGCCGTGGTCCACATGGGCGATGATCGCAATGTTTCGAAAATCCATAGGTTTCAATTTGTTGGCGAAGTGTATAGGAAATTGAGCTTTGCGTCAATTCAAAAGGGGTTCAGGGGGAAAAGAAAACACCGCGCTCGTTGGCGCGGATTTGAATGTGTTCGAAGCGTCCATTGCGCAGAGTTGAATCATGCGCTGTGATCCCCTCGGATGTCGCGAGACCCACATCGACAAGTCGTACACATTGCCATGGATTGCGGCACAGCCGTTGTCCTTTGTTGCGTGAGAGCGTGTGCCCAAATCATGACCATGCGACAACCCATGCCTTGCACTACGTGCGAAAGCCGCCCTCCATGACGATTTCGTTGAGTGCTCGGCGATCCGACGGCTCCTCACGTTTCTGCAATTCCTCATTCAGATCTCCTTTCTTCCCAGGCTTCCCGATCGCGACCATCGCTTCAACATCGTAGTCGTCCGGTACGCCGAGATCGACACGAGCCTTCTCGTAGTCAAATCC
This sequence comes from uncultured Gammaproteobacteria bacterium, assembly GCA_964373605.1. Classification (GTDB taxonomy): domain Bacteria; phylum Patescibacteriota; class Patescibacteriia; order UBA9934; family GWF2-40-263; genus VGKU01. The sequence continues at coordinate 2,650 of CAYJVQ010000034.1, forward strand.
TTCCATGCCGTGGGCAACAAGCCCGCGAGCACTTGCCTCCAGCGCCAAATTCTCCCAAGCCGCGCCTGTATCGAATCGATGCGTCACACTCGGCTTGCCGTTATGGTCGAACGTTTTTTTCGAAATGATCACAACAAGCGCGGCCGCCTTGCCAGCCCAGCCTTGATTAAATTCAACCATAAGATTGAAGAGTGTGTCCCAATGCGGGGTTTCACGCATGGCATAGATAAATCGCCACGGCTGGTTGTTAAAGGACGACGGAGCCCAGCGCGCGGCTTCGAAGAGTTGCATAAGCTCCTCGTTGGAGAGGGACTCACCGCTCAAGGCGCGAGGGGACCAGCGGTTGAGGATCAATGGTTGGATCGGAATGTTGGATGTGCGTTTTGTGTCCATAGGATTTTATTTGTTCGTGTCTAAGACTGATAAAATTTTTTTCCATGATACTCTTTTTTTTCGAAATTGACTCCCGCGGGCTGGTATCAGGCTTGAAGGTCGAGCCGAGTCTTTTTGCATGGCAAGATTCGCCCCTCCTATTCCATAGCGTGTATGATAAACTTCTGGAAACGAATAATTTTTTTCTATGCACATCTCAGACAGTTTTCTTCCCTACGAAGCCCGCACACTCATTCTTGTCTGTGACCGTTCTCATGCCAAGATGTATCTTGCCCACGACCGCGCGTTTGATTTCGTCGTGGAGTATAAGAACGATCGCCTCGAAATTGGTGACAACGAACGCTACGCTTCTGGCGACGGCATGCGACAATTCACGGCGCACGATGAGGATTTGAAAAAGCGTGAGGCACATCATTTTTATCAAGACCTTGCCAAGGCGTTGTTCGATCATAAACAGAAGCACGAGTTTTCGAAACTGATTCTTGTCGTACCAAACGAAGACAAAAATGATTTTACGCAAGCACTGCACACAGAGGTGCGAGAGCTTCTGGATCGGACGATTTCTAAACAGCTGACGAAATTATCCGAGGACAGATTGATTGAGGCGATTGATGCAGATCGACAGGCCTAGAACGAAGCGCACTTCGTTGCGAAGTTTTTCTTGATGAATGATGCCTTGTAACGCTTATCACGATGTTTTCATCACGATGATCTTGACAACAACCCTTCGTTCATCTATCTTGAGCCATCATCACACATGATGAGACATTTTTTTGGTCAACGAGGAGTATCATGACGATGGGTAAATTTTTGCTCGAGATGTTCAGGAAGGTGTTGAAGTTCGTGCCGCGCATCTTGGATCTTTTTGGTGGCTTGAAGCGCACAAACACCTCCCCACATCAGGTGGAACAGATGCTTCCTGTCGAGCCGCCCAATCTGGAATGGATGTTGCCCGAGACTGAACACAAGAAGCTCGCAGTCGTTGGAATGAAACACGGCGAGGTGATCAACAACTACCTTTGGTACGAGTTGGGAGACATCGACCATCTCAAAGATGAGGAGTACTTCGACATCATTCGGGCATTTTTCGTGAATAAAAAAGTGGCCTTTGGTGATATCGAATTGCGCCGCGTACGCGGAATTCCAGGCAATCCGGTCGTTCTGCGGCTTCGAGGGAAGCTTCGTTTGCTTACGGGAGTCAAGCTTCGTGGCCGCTACTGCGCGCTCTATCAGGTTGGTTATCGCGAATGGCTCGGGTTTCCCATGCACGGTTGCGTCAATTTTCACGTCATGTGGAATGAGCCGCCCAAAGAGGGTATCAGGATTCGTCCGCACTAATGTGTCGCTTGCGCACTCGATCAACATCGCGTGCGTTTTTCTTTTTGGCCCACGATGGCACATGATGAGAGACAAGACACCTGGATGTTTGAGTATTTTTCCTGTGAAGCGTTTCTTGTATTTGAATCTGAAGAATCGTACACTATGAGCCTATGCAGATATTGCGTTTCGTCGGAGTGTTCGCTCTGTATTTCAGTTTGCTTGCGCCACCCGTTTATGCGGCCGTTTGTGATCCGGCTTCACTTCAAGCCTGTCAACAGTGGGCTCAAGAGCAAGTCGAGGCTCTTGGATGTCGCGTAAGTCAGCCGGCGTTTAATGAAGCTATTGAAGATCTCTATCTTGGCAAGGGCTGTAGGATGCAGGGATCGAAGTGGTTGGATTTGCAGACGGGAGCAACCGTAAGTGGTCGTGTTGCCGGGGGCATCAATACAGACACGAATGGATGTATTGAGCGTTACACGCCGACGAGCTATTTGTCGACAGGCGGATATTTTCGTACGCCAAAGGAAGCCTTGAATGGATCGCTTCGCAATAAGAGTATTTCCGGGTGTGAGTTCAATGGAGATTCCGGTAAGAAGGATGCGTCAACACTTACGCCGCCGATCATCGAAGGCGTTGAGTCTTGTGCGTGTGCGGAGTCCGCGACGAACCAGCCTGTGGTAACCGTAGGTGGTGGAGGGGGAAGTGAAACGAAGGAACCGGAAACAAGTCCGTGTTCCGAGAACAAAGTATTGAAAGATGGGGAATGTGTTTGTCAGTCAGGATTTGCCGAGCTGGATGATTTGTCTTGCGCGCGTCAGTGCGATGCAAGTAAACATCTCACGCGCAAAACGAAAACGGAATGTGGTTGTACGCAACTGTATCGATTAGATAAGGAAACGCAGGAATGTGTGTTTAGTTCAGAGAAGGGATTTCTTTTTGATTCTGAAACGCGTGAAGCATTTCAAGAAGCGGTCGAGGGACTCGCGCCTGACCAAGGAACTGTCTTTGAGGGCACCCTTTCAAACGGAAAGAAATTTCGTATCGCCATTCTGAAGCTTTCGGACGGATCGTATATCTTTTCAAACGATGGACGACATTATGTGGACGCTCCAGAGAAAGCCATCAAGCCCGGCCTCATCTCGCGATCGCTGAATACCCTCGACAACGTGTTAAGAACTGTGAAGGGCTGGTTTGGGATTGGGAAGTTTACGGGAAGGAATACACAAGGTGATGCAGAATCACAAGAAGATCAGCAGACACGCTATGAGGCTTCTACGGAAACGTTGAAGGGTTTGCAGTCGAGTGTGGATGACGCGGATCTTCGGTACGACGCCGCAAATGACATTACGGAGCGTTGGTTGAATCGCGCAAAAAATCCGCTGACGGGGAAGTGGGATGATCAGTTTTTGGAAGAGTTGAAAAATGGAACGGGAATTGATGTTCCGATGATCAAGAAAATTTTGACAAAGGATCTTGCGGGAATTGGTGAAGACGTGGTCAAGAAACTCACAACGTTTCCTGCGGACGCGGTTGTTGTTCTCGCACAAGAGTTGCGATCGGATAGTTTTGATGAAGCGGTGAAACTTTATATGAAAGAACGTGCCGCAAAGAAGTCACCAAGTGATATTGCCAGTCTGCTCATACGCGGCGATCTTCCCGAGCTTGACTTCGCAACATCCATCGAGGGTGTCGGCAAACTCTATGCACAGGAGTCTCTTCTTAGCGCGTACGAACAAGCGTATCAACGGTATTTGATTTCAAAGCAGTTTAAGGCTCGTTAATGGATCTTCATAAAATCAACAACGGCCTGATCGAGAATCGCGTCCTTGATCTGAAACGGTTTCAACAAGACGAGTCCCTTCAACGTCGTGCAACGACTGAGTGCGACATAGAGCTGTCCGTGGGTAAACGCCCCCCAGCCCATGTCCACGAGCATATGGTCGAAGGTTTTGCCTTGGGCTTTGTGAATGGTCACGGCCCAGGCGAGGGTGATGGGGTATTGGGTGTAGGAACCGATCGGCGACTCCTCGATGTTGCCTCCGCTGTGTGAGTATTCGAAGAGTTCCCATTTGTGTTGTTGGACTTCGACCAGTTTTCCGTCCTCGAGTTCGACTTGGACGACCGGGGTTTTCGAGAGTCCGACCGTGCGAATCTGTGACACCGTGCCGAGCGTTCCGTTGACCCAACGTTTTGCCGGGTCGTTCATCGTAAACATCACACGCGCACCTTCTTTAATGTTGATGAGCGACTCAGAAGGCATGCGACGATCCGGGAGTTCGCCTTGCGACGTCGCCTCGAGTTTCCATTCCTTGCCTTCGAGTTGTGTAAGTTCGTAGGAGTTGCGAGCTTCCGCCATCTTGTTTGTTGTCGTGAGATGGATGTAGCCTGTCTCTTCGCGTGGATCAAACCACGGATCATGTCGTTCATTCCACGCATCGACGTCGGACTCGGTGAGTGTCGAGGTGCGTACGCGTTCGAGCAAGTCGATGAACGAGCGTTCTTTCTGACGATGAACTTTTTTGAGTTCGATTTTACGCATCGGAAAGTGATGCATCACGTACGCGGAAAAGAAATACGGCGACTGATATTCCGTTTGAAATCGATACTCGTCGTCGCGTGTAACGACGGGCGGCAGTTGGAACAAGTCACCGATGAAAATCATCTGCACGCCGCCGAACGGTTCCTTCGGTCGTTCGCGATTAAGTCGCAGAGCTTTGTCGATGCAGTCGAGCAAGTCCGCGCGCACCATCGAGATCTCGTCGATGATGATGGTTTCGATGGCTTTGAAAAGGGGAATGGAGTCGGGAAACGCTTTGCGTACGAGGTTCACTTGGATCTCCGGATGAAATCCAAAAAAGGAATGGATGGTTTGTCCTTTGACGTTGAGCGCCGCGACGCCGGTCGGAGCCAGGACAACGTGTTTCTTGGTCGTGTGTTTGCGAAAGTAATCGAGCAAGGTCGATTTGCCTGTTCCTGCACGGCCCGTGAGAAAGAGGTGGTCCCAAGTTTCCTGCATCGCGTGATACGCGTCTTTGAATTCTTTTCCAATGACAAGCTTTTTCATACGCACTCCTTCATAGATACTCCCTGAGCCTGCTTGCCACTCGAAGCCTCGGCGAAGTGTGGTCGAAGGGGCATTCCGGAATGCGGCCTTCGACGAGCTCAGGCGATATGTGATGTCGCAGCGTGTGTCCCCGCAATCCACCCGGTTGTCCAGCAAAGCTGTAATGAAAATCCACCGGAGGGTCGATTGATGTTGAGGGTGTCGCCGATCAAGTACAAGTTTGGAAACACGCGCGAGGTCATGCTCTTGAAGTCGACTTCTTTTGGACTGACGCCGCCGTCAGCGATGATCGACCACTCAAAGCCCATCGTGCCGGTGATGGGGAAGCGAAGGTCCTTGAGGGTGTGGACGAGAAGTTTGCGCTGGTCTTTGGTAAGCGAGTGCGCGGCGATTTCGCCGACGCGAAGATCGGGCATCGCGAGTAAGCACTCACTGAGGTTCTTTTGAAGGAGTTCTTTGAGAATCGTCTTGAGGAGTTTGCGTCCTTCTTTCTCGAAGCGCTGTACAAAGAATGTGTCGAGTTGTTTGTGGTCTTGATCTGGAAAGAGATCGAGCGATGCCATGAGCGGCCCGTTCTTCAAAAGGTTCGTCACTTCGTACGAAGCATTGATGACGAGCGGACCCGAAATGCCGAAGTGGGTGAACAAGAGTCGACCGCGGAATTTGAGTTGCGACTTGTTGTTCTGTATGAAGCGAAGCATGACGTCGTTGACGCTCGTGCCGGAAAGTTCGCGCACCCACTTCGTGGATGTTTTCAGCGGGGCGAGATTTGGATGGGGTTCTTTGACCGTGTGTCCAATCACACCGACGGCCTCGAGACCCTCGCCCGTCGAACCTGTCTCGGGTGCGGCGACTCCGCCGGTTGCGAGGATGAATCGATTCGCATAGAAGTTTCCCGATGAAGTCTTTACACCTGTGAGTTTTCCATCGACAACCACAAACGACTTGAACGCCGTGTTCAACTTGGTCGTTACGTTCCCACTCTGGTTCACATACTTCTCGAGCACACGACAGACGTCCTCCGCTTTCTCGGATTTAGGAAACGCGCGTTTGCGATCCTCGACGATGATCGGGAGACCTCGGCCTTCAAAGAACTCGAAGGTGCTTTCGACGTTGAACTTGGAGAATGGTGAGAAAAGAAATTGTTTCGCTTGAG
>CAYJVQ010000035.1:0-8541 GCA_964373605.1 uncultured Gammaproteobacteria bacterium
TCGCTCGGAACAGATCAAACCGTTGGTTTGCTCTGTTCTCTCGCTCACTCACGGATCGCGAGTTTTGAGAGCAGTCTCAATGCATGACAGAAAACAAACCTACCATCGCTCACATTGTTTGCACCTATCCCCCGTATCGAGGCGGCATGGGTCACGTTGCGTTTGAGTATACCGAACGTTTGCGCGCCCGCGGCTATCCTGTTCATGTTTTCACGACGCACCAACAAGTTGAAGTGGAAGATCCTGATTATGTCCATCGTCTCCCAAGCCTCATGCACATCGGAAACGCCGGGGTGATGCCCTCGCTCTTTCATCGTTTGTCCGGCTTCGATTTGATCCATTTGCATTACCCGTTTTACGGCGGAGCGGAACCCGTGATCGTCCGCAAGGCGCTCGGCCATCGTCAAGGATTGGTGATGACTTATCACATGGATGCGGTTGCCAGCGGAATTAAGGGAGCGCTTTTTGGCGCTCATCGGCGCGTTCTGCTTCCGTGGATTGCGGGTCGAACGGATCGCATTTTGGCGAGCAGTGAGGATTATGTGAAAACTTCCGCGCTTGCGGAGATGGGAGGAGTCATGGATCGAGTTGAAATTCATCCGTTTGGAATTGATTTGGACCGATTTCATCCGGGTACGGAACAGGAGTTTAAAAATAAAATCGGTGTGCGCATCGATGTTCCGACCTTTTTGTTTGTGGGTGTACTCGACAGCGCTCACCATTTTAAGGGTTTGCCGATTTTTCTTGATGCGCTTGGTCAGATCGCGTCTGAACATTATCAAGCGCTTATTGTCGGGGATGGAAATCTGCGTTCAAGTTTCGAAGCCATCGCTCGGGCACGCGGATTGAAGGATCGTGTGATTTTTCTTGGAAACGTTGCCGATCGCGATTTGCCTCGCGTTTTTCGATCTGCCGATATCCATGTCTTTCCCTCCACAAGGCGAGCGGAAGCTTTCGGACTCGTGGCTCTTGAGGCCGCGGCTACGGGCATTCCCACCATTGCTTCCAGTCTTCCTGGTGTGCGCACCGTGGTTCAAGATGGGAGTACCGGACTTCTTGTGCCTCCGGAAGATGTGACGGAACTTGCAAAGGCCATGCATTTATTGCTTGAACAGATTGAATTACGCAAACGGTTTGGCACAGCGGCGCGCGCTCATGCCGAGCAGAAATTCGCTTGGGAACCGCTCATGACGCAACTGGAGCAGACGTATCGTTCCGTCTTGAATCAACAGAGTGATCGGAGATATGAGTATGAGTGATGGGGTCAGGTCTTGCTAATGATGGGGTCAGGTCTTGCTAATGACTTTTTTAAATTTAAAAAAGTCATTAGCAAGACCTGACCCCATCACTTCCCTCATTACGTTCGTTCGCTCGGGAATGCTCGAGCAAGCTCGGCATTCCGCTCACTCACTCACGCATCGTTATGGGACAATTTTTCTGCCTGTGGTCTAACGGATGAGCCAAGAAAAATTCGTCCCATCGATCTCCCCACCTCTCTATGAAAATCGGTGTTTTTTCAAATTACTATCCACCCACGGAACGCGGGGGAGCCGAACTTGTTGCGCAACGTGTGGCGGATGAGTTGTCTCGTCGCGGTCATCAAGTTTTCGTGCTGTCGACCATGCCATTTTCCGGATGGCGCAGTCTGTGTCCTTTTTTGGTTGAAAATTATATCGAACGTGTTTATAGATTTTTCCCGTTGAATTTGTATCATGTTTCAAACGCGCACAAATATCCCTTTTTCTTTCGTCTGCTCTGGCATGTGATTGATCTTGCGGGTCCGATTCCGCGCACACTCGTTCGTCGTTTGATGGCACAAGAAGAGCCGGACATTATTTTAACTCATAATTTGAAAGGTTTGGGCGTTCGCGCTTCTCGATTCGTGCAGGAGACCGGAGTGAAAAACATCCATACGCTTCATGATGTTCAGTTGTCGATTCCAAGCGGGCTCTTGACTTACGGACAAGAAAAGGGATGGCTGAATGAAGGATGGGCTCGACGGTGGTATGAGCGTTTGGCGAAGTCTTCCATCGGATCACCTGATTTCATCATTTCACCATCACAATTCTTGGCGGATTTTTATCACCGCCGCGGGTTTTTTAAAGGGATCCCTTTGCAGATCATTCCAAACCCGTCTCCGAAACGTCTCGACAAACTCATCGCTTCTCCGATGTTATCCAATCCCGTTCGATTTTTCTTTGTGGGCCAGTTGGAACCTCATAAAGGCCTGTTGCTTTTGATGGAGGCGATCAAGCCGCTTGAGATTCCGTTTGAGCTCCACATCGCGGGTGATGGATCGCTCGCCGATCAGGTTTTTGAGCGCGCGCAACAAGATCCTCGTATTTTTTTTCATGGTTTTATCTCCCTTGAACACATCGAAAAAATTATGGCTCGATCCGATGCGGTGGTTTTGCCGTCTTTGTGTTACGAAAATTCTCCCACGGTGATCTATGAGTCGTTTCAAATTGGGGTTCCGGTCATCGCGGCTCGCATCGGGGGGATTCCGGAGCGAATTCGAGATGGAGAAAATGGCTTATTGTTTGAGCCGGGAAACAAAGAGGCCCTCACTTTGGTTTTGCGAAAATTTATCGAGCAACGCGCGGCGTTTGCATCACGTCGTCATCGTCTTTGTCAGGAGGCCGAGAAATACGCTCTTTCAAAATATGTGGATCAATTGGAAAGGTTATTTTAGATCATATCGAAACACATAAACTCCTCCGACAGCGCGCCAATCATCCGCCGTTGTTTTTGCCGTTTCGATAATGCGAGCCGCATCCCACCAGTATTCGTTCACCACAAAGAAAAGCGTGAACACATCTCCGTGCATGGGAATCAACGTGAGCGCTTCATTGGCGATTTCTCGCGTCGGCGTTTCATTCATGGCAAGAAATTTTTGGTAAAGAATATCTCCGGTCGGAATCGGATAGAAAAAGAGGGAGCCGTAATAACGAAAGCCGATTTCGGAAATGGCTGCCGCGGAAACGGACTGATTGGCAAGAGCAAGATACGGTTTTCCCTCCGTCCAGTTTTCAATGAGATGCACCGCGGCAAGGTCTGACGCGCTGGTGTTAAAGGCGCGGCCGGTTTCATAGGCGTCACGACGCGGATACATCAGATAAAATGCGCCAAGCGCGTTTCCGGCTAACAAGACGAGCAAGGTCGCTTTGAGAATGAGCGGACGCGATTGTAAATTCGTGAACGCATGGGCAAATCCGAGGATGAAAAACGGAACCAGAAAGAAGGCGCCCAGCGGGATAAGCCGATTTGCATAATTGAGACGTTCATAATTGATGAGAAAGGTGAAATCGACGGCGGACTTTAAAATGAGATAATTGATCAGGATCGCGAGGGTCATCCACAAAAGAATATGCGTGCGTTTGGACAGTTCGCGTCGGTATCCCCACCATGCGCAAACAGCCACCGCGACCAAGACGAGCAGGGAATTTTTTCCTGTCAGATAAGCGAAATCAAGCAAGGGATCAAATTGATTATCAAAAAAAATGTTGAGAGGAAGTCCTTGCAGAAGGGTGAGAGGATTGAGCGCGCCAAAGTCAAAGGCGATGGCTTGTCCGCTCACAGCCGCGTGAATGAGGAAACTCGCAGGCAGAATAATGCTGGCAACGGCAATGAGGGAAAAAAAGATCCATTTGACGAGTGCTTGCGCGGATTTTGGAGCACGGCTTGGTTCCACGCAAAGCAAGATAAAATAGAGGACGGCGGGAATGCCGGCGATGGGATGCACCGCCAATGCCGCAAGCGCGATCAAACCGCACAACCAAAGACGCGGCCGTTCTGATTCAAACAAGTAGGGAACCGATGCCAGAATCAGAAGAAAGGTGAAGAGATTGGAAAGGGATTGCGGAGTGGTGACGATAAAGGAGGAGAGCGGGACAAGAAACAGACCGATGAGCGTCAGCATGGAAAGCTGTTTTTTTCGCGTAATGTGAACCGCGGCGCTGTACCACGCGATGGGTAGCCAAAGAGCGGTGAGGATCGGGACCAGCCATCTGTCCGCTATTTGGATGGGAATCTCAAAACCATGGTGCAGGAATAAGACCAAAACGTATTGTCCGATGTAATAAAATGGTTTGGGCGAGATCGTTCCGAATTGCGAAAGATATTGTTCGGTGGCACGGTGGATAAAGGAGTCAAATCCGTATCCGAGAGGAAAAACAAAAACCGCGAGAGAAAGGAACAGAAAAAGGACCAGAGAGAAAAGCGGTAACGTCAGAGCGCGTTCTCGTCCGCGCATCATCAGGGCAAAGATTAACAGCAGGATCAGGCCGAACAAGACGAAAACAGAAGCATCCATGCGTTCCCATGGAGAGCGAACGGCATCCGTGATGGCGGAACGTTTGAGTGTTTGAATGAGGACGACGCTCAGAAACAGGATCAATGCGCTGGCGAGAAAAACCGTGCGCGGAATCGTGTGTTTGCGATCACGCCAGGCGATGTGAAAACGTTCAAAAAGCGAAGGGCCGGAATAGCGGTGTGAGAGGATCCCCACAAGCGGTGGAGTGAGTAAAATGAGAACAGAAAAAAAATCTTTCGGAATCGCAAACAGATAATAGGCGATGGTCAGGATCAACAGGCAACAGACCAAAAGGATGAGTGAGCCAATCCACCAGCGCAAAAGGCCTTTTTCTTGTCCTGCAACCACACCGCCGAGTTGCCAGCCATAAACCGAGAGATAGGCGATCAAAAGAATCATCCCCAAGGTCGTTGATTCGATCCGGGAGGTATTGAGAAGAAAAAAGGCTATGAAAAGCAAAGAGAAAATGCTAGGATGAAAGAAGATTTTTGCAAGCATACTAACCCGATGATTTGAATCCATCTTATCACAAATTATGGAGATAAGAGATCCGACGAAATTGTTTGCGCATGATCATATCATGCGTTACACATTCCTTCCGCTGATTCCGAGAGCCATCACGCCAAACATGGTGACGGTGTTTCGCATGATTTGCACGCCGTTTGTTTTGTGGCTTCTCTATCAAGAAAATTATGATCTTGGCGTTCCGTTTTTTTTGTTTGTGGCGTTGACCGATGCGATTGATGGATCCATGGCGCGACTGCGCAACCAAATTACGGATTGGGGAACTTTTTTTGATCCGTTGGCGGACAAAATACTCATTAGCTCGGTCGTCTTGCTTATCGTGGCACAGCATGTCAACATTGTTTTCGTTTTTGTGATCATCTTGCTTGAAGTCCTCATCGCGCTTGGCGCGATCACGCGCAAAAGAGCCGGAAAAATAACGAGTGCGAATATTTTTGGAAAGACAAAAATGTGTTTGCAAGTTTTGGGTGTGGCCTTTTTGCTGATCGCTCTTTGGGCAGGATTTGATCTGTTCATTCCTGTTTCCGTTGGAACGTTTTCGCTCGCGATTGTGTTTGCGGTGATCAGTTTGTTTACCTATGGGATCTAAACGGATTGGCTGGTTTTGGATTTATTTTATCATGGCGGCTGTGGTCTTTTTTTCTGGTACGTTGTTTCTTGCCTTTGCCTCTTTTGGCGATGTTTTTGTTTCACCCGATGAAAACGCCAATGCCTTTTTTTCAAAACATTTTTCCCAAACCGGTTCTTTGAGCGTTCCGGATCCCTTGACAGAACAGTTTGATGATGCGCTGTTTCCGCGCAGTCTGGTCGCCAAAGAGGGCAGGCTTCTTCCGCAAAGTTTTGTGGGATTGCCGGTTCTTTACGGCGCGATCGCGTTTGTGTTTGGATCAAACAGTTTGCTGGTGATCACCCCGCTTCTCGCCATTTTCGCCGCGCTTGCGCTTCGGGCGATCACGCGAAGTTGGTTTTCGCCCGCGGTTTCGAATCTTTCAGCGATTTTTTTTCTTTTTCATCCGGCCGTGTGGTACTACAGCGCTCGCGGTTTGATGCACAATGTTCTGTTTATCTGTTTGTTGATTTTCGGCGTCTTTTTGTTTGTTTGTCGTCCGATCAGCAAACGGGAGTGGTGTCACGCGTCTGTGGACGTCGTCGCATCCGGCGCGTTGATCGGTCTGTCTCTTTTTGTTCGCGCCTCCGAAGCTTTTTGGGTCGGGGCATTGCTTTTTCTGTTTTTTGTTTCAACGATCAAACGCGCTTGGAAAGAGATCGCCGGTTTGTGCCTCGGTCTTTTGATGGGGGTGTTGCCGTTTTTTCTGTTTAACACCGCGACCTATGGACATCCATTGAGAACCGGATATGCGGTTTTTGAAACGTCCAATGTCGCTGAAGCCGCTCCTCGCCTTTTTCCCTTTGGCATTGATCCGCTCTCCGCCGCACAGCATGTGGCCGATTACGGGTTGTTGCTTTTTTGGTGGCTGTCCATTTTGGCTCTCGTGGGTTTTGCGATTGTGGCTTCGCGTCGACGTTGGTACGCGACGATTTTTTGTCTGGTCGCCATCTGGCTTGGAATTTGGTATGGCAGTTGGACGCTTTTTGATAATCCGGACATCTCGCAAGTGACAATGGCGAACTCTTATATCCGGTACTGGTTGCCGGTGTTCATTCTTTCGATTCCCTTGATCGCGGAGGGAACGATTTGGATAGCCGAGCGTGCGCGAAGCACACTCGCGAGAAAATGTTCTTTGATCGCCTTGATCATTCTTGTCATCGGATTGAACATTCGGCTGGTATTTTTTGAAGGGCAAGATGCTCTTCTGCGCATGGGAAATCTGTTGTCAGAGTCAAGAGAAATAAAAAAAGATGTGCTCATGCGCACGCCGCCGGAAGCCGTGATTGTCGTTGATCGAGCGGATAAGTTGTTTTTTCCACAGCGCCATGTACGCTATCCGCTTCGTTCTGAAGAGACGTACACACTCATTCCGCGTCTGGCAAAAGCGGTCCCTCTTTATTATTTCGGCATCACCCTTCCGGAAAAAGATGTAGAATATTTGAACAGGGCGAAACTGGGAGGATTTGGATTGAGCATGAAATTTGTGAAAACGTATGGTGAAGAATCGTTGTATAAAATAGAGGAAAAAAACTAGATTTTTTATGCCGGTTCGCCTCATCCAATTTATTTTCGTGTGCATTCCCTTTGGACTTTTTTTCTGGTTGGCACGCATGGAACTTGTCCCTGACGGAGTGTTTCAGGTACGGCACTCTGTTCAAGACACCTCGCCTTACATCGATGCTCTTTCACCTTCCGATCGTGTGCGGAACAAAGAAGGGATTGTGGATGATCCTGTTTTTTTCTTTTTACATCCCCATCGGAATTTCGATCGCGTTTTTTTTGAGATTTGGTTTCAAAATACGACGGTGCCGATCATTGAGTTTGGCGGACTCATGCAAACAAAGCCCGAAGGGTATGATCTTCGCCCGCTTCATAATCTTCTCATTGATCGGCTCACCTGGCCGAAAATGAGCGATCAATGATTAACGTTGTATCAAAAAGTGAAACGTTACGATTCGTTTGAGGCCTTTTATGCAGATCCTCCTGCGCGCGATAAAGTGGCGGTTTATAAAGCGGATTATCAAGCGCCGTTTCGTCTTTCCGGGTACGTTCCCTCGAGTCAGGAACGCGTCATTGAGGCCACTCTTCGCGGCCAGCATGAATTCAAAACGTATGTGAAAAATGAAACGCTTGATTTTCGCTTTGAGTTTATGGATATGAATCGCGATGAAGGAGCGGATTTTGTTGCGGTGACTTTGTTTGATGAACGCGGACAGCCGGTTGCGGAAGCGCGGACGCGAGATGACGGCGATGCGCGCGGTGACGCGATGGCTTCCGAGATGCGGCAGGTCGAGCTTCAGGTTCCCGGACTTTCTGAAGGCGTGTATAAAATCGTGATGAACGCCTCGCGCGATATTTTTTTTCGAAAAATCAAAACGACTCAAAGCAAAATCGTTTTTCTCAACCGTCTTTATCTCGGTGATGAGATTGCGTATCGCGCACAGACAAGGAGCGTGGAGCTTTGGACGGCTTCCAAACAGATTCGCGCGCAAACGCGCCATGCGGAAGGCGTTCAAGATTTGACTCGAGGGGAAAGGACGTTTTCCGTTTCGGAACCTTACGAGACGTACACATTTGAAACCGATGGAAAATTCGCTCCGATTGTTATTCCCAAAGGAGATGTGGAGATTTATGTCGACAGCCCTCTTTCTTTTTTCAACGATCAATATTTTCAACCTGATCCTTTGATCGTGCGTCCCTCTGTTGACTTTGAACAGCAGGGGATAGAATATGTTTTGACGAGTTATAAAACGCCAAACAAAACGGGTGATTGGTTGGTGCAAACCGTTGAGTTTGAAACCGCTCCGCTTGTGTTTGAAAAAAAATCTTGGAAGTTCATTTTTTCTTTACCGACGATTCGTGAGCGTAATGGGGAAATGTTGATCAAAGAGATGAACCTCACCATGATCCGCCCACCGTTTTCTTGGGATGAACTGTGGAAATTGTGGCGTGAGAGAATTCGATGGGACGAATTTTTTTCCCGTGGTTTGACAGATGGGCCAAGAAAAATTCGTCCCATCGATCTCTCCCACCTTTCACCATAGGACGTGTTGGCATGTCGCAGGGAACAACGGCGACAGTCCGTTGGCCAAAA
>CAYJVQ010000036.1:0-8528 GCA_964373605.1 uncultured Gammaproteobacteria bacterium
ATTCATTTCGTCTCTTTAATGAGCCATGTTTCTTGATTGGTCACCAACAGAAATTAAGCGTTAATGCCCCATATGACGATTGTTGAATTACGATACTCGGAAATATTTGATGAGCAGATAAGACAGTATTGGCTATCCGATAGAAAGAAAGCCAAAGGTTATCCCTCTGTCCGGAAAATTAAGTCTCTTCTCATTTCCAGAATTCGATTGTGGAAAAAACATGAAAGGAGAATTATTGTTGCTCTAGAACGAACGACGGGCTGTCCATTTCGTGAAAAGCAGATTGTCTGTTATGTCATCGGTCGAGGAGTTCCTATTTCGGATCCACTTGTTCTCCCTCTGTTTGTTCACCATCCCTCTACACGTTTTATTGACTCGTTAACACATGAACTTATTCATCGAATTTTTTTGCAATCCGATGGTCAGAGATTTTTACAGCGTGTCTCGCGGCCATTGAAACGTCAGTACCCGAATGAATCGTGGAATGTGATCCTACATGTGGTGGTTCACGCGGTGTTAGCAAAACTCTATCTAGATCTTTTTACATCAGCACGTATTCAAGATGATTACAATTTTGTTTCCGCACTGCCTGAATATAAACGGGCGTGGGATATTGTGTGTGAATTAACACCTGAGCAGATTCTCACAAAGGCCCAGAAATAAAATGACACGGCATCGAGAATCCGATGCCGTGCGTGATCAGTCCTTGCTCTGGGCCGACTGTCCAGACGAGTCACTGCTTTTGGCAGCGGAACCCTTGGGTCGGCGCTTGCCGACCTGGGTTACGAAGAAGCTGAGCTTTTTCGCTTCGTCTGGGACATGGGCTTGAGCGGACACATGTGTGTCGTTCATGCTCACCTCCTTATGCAAAGGGATGCGGGAAAAGTCGGTACCTGTCAAGTGCTTCCTGATCCTGTTGCAGACCAGATGGAGGATGGCGCATGCGGTTCATACCGAGTGGTTCTAGTCCGGCACCAAAGGTCATAGGGATCAGGCCTGGGATGAAGGCGCGAGTGACAAAGAGGCTCGCTGGGCCTGTGATAGGCTGAGGTGTCAAGTCGACGAACATTGCCATCTGCCGAAGTCTCTCCAGTTGTATGGAGTGGCCATCTGAAGGCATGGTTATCTCTTGGGTCGGCTGGCTAAAGAACACTCCGTAGGCATTTCGATTCGCTGGATCAGCAGAAAACAGTCCATGATCCGAGACGTGGCGTACTTCCTCATGCTGCAGGCGTTTCTTTGGGCGTGGACCAAAGGTACGCAGGGCTGCGTCCGCTTCATAGATCGCCTTTGTCACGGCACGAGACGTAAGTTGGTTGGATGCCGCTGCGCATGTGAAGTTGGGCCAACGATGAGGATTTGTTGATGTTACTGACACGAAGACGGTTGGAGTTGGTGTGAACGTCGCCCAGTGTGTATGCGTAAGGTGAATCCGTCCTTTGTGAGCTGATTAACGATCCTCTGGGATGCGGCTGGAATGGTTCTGTTCGAGATCGTGGGGAGTAAGAGTCGATGCCGCCAGATCCGCATAATCGCATCACGCTCGATAAGTTCTAAGAGCGCATGGCATTGCGCTTCTTCACGCGAGGTGTGCGCGGCAACGCCACACGAGTTGGCATAGGCGTAGGGTGTATCTCCATGACGGAAAGGATAGTAGACGAGATCCGCTAGAATCAGCACATGGTTGTTATCGGCCCGAGTGCCCATGGTCCAACAGTAGTCACTTCGAGTGTTGAAAGGTCTGATCGTTTGCGTCTGTTGGTATTGACTTGCGTCGAAGCGAATGAGACTTCGTGGATCGACGGCTTGGTCATGCAGATCTTCCCATCTGCCGGTGATAAGATTTGTGGTTTGGTAGGTTCCGCTACCATAGCGCTCCGTTGCTTCCGCAATGGCTTTTATCGTGGCCAGGTTTCGGTCTGGGTCCCGTCCTACTGCCCAACAACCGTGTGTTACTCGGTCTGTCCGTGCGTTTGGGATGGCATAATGAGCGAAAACCCAGTGCACATCAGGTGATGGGCGAGTATGATGAATTTCGTACACCATGCTACCCATAGCAACGTAAGGACGTAGTTGTCGTGCTTTTCCAGACAGAACCGGGACACGAATCGGTTGCCCGGTTTCCCGATTAAAGACCAGAAACAAAATTCGTGAAGATAGACGTGCCAGCCTGTGCTCGATCCGCTTCGCGGCTTGGAGAGGAATACCACCGTCACACAGAATGTGGCCCGAGAGCCATGCTCTTGCCGCGGCATAATGAGCTTCTTCGTCGATTGCAAGGGCGAGTCTGTGTCGAAATAGTTCGAATCCACTTATCTCATCTGGTGAACGGATTTGCATCACACCGACATGACCGTTTGGAGTCCAGCAACCGATCCAGACATGACGACACGTTGGACTTCTGAACGCCTCCCTTACTTGTTCAGCGATGTCCTGTTTGGGTTGTCCGCAGATATAGGCATGGTAAGACGGTAGAGAAGGATGAAGATTTATACAATGAGCGTGAGTATCTTCGCTTGTGCCATGTATGTCGGTAAGTGCGCGCAAGATCTGGTCCTCTGGCGGGAATTCTTCCTGATTTTGGCACCGGGCTTTTATGTGTTCTGCGATGTTATCACCCGTGAATTGGAACAATCCTTTTTTTGTTCGTGCATAGACGCACGTTAAACTTTTAACGAGGAGATCACAGATGATCATGGTGCTCCCAGAACAATCATAATGAGTGGTTGAAGGATTCGCGGCACACGGAACACGCGTCGTGTCGCGGATTCTAGAAATCCGCCGAGAACCAAGCTTCCAACACCGAGTTCAGTTGCTGCAAGGATGGCGTTTTGGCAAGCATGTCCGGCCTCGAGCAGGACATAGCGGTAACCACGATCTCCATATTTGCGCACGCTACGGGGGATGTCTCCTGTGATGAGTACAATGGCCGCTGCATTTTGAGCATAAATATGGTCGACCAGACATGATTCGATCGATGTCGTTTCCACCGATCCACGTGAGATTAAATATCCTTCAGGTTCCCATGCAAAGACTCCATGGGAGAGTCCTTTGACACGCGAGCTCCACACGAAAAGCTGGAGCGGGAATAAGCCGCCGCCTGATGGCGTGGTCCGTGCCTTACTGACACTGATTGCTCGCCCTGTTGTTCCCTGACAGGACCAAAGAATTGCTCCGAGGTTCTGGATTCCGATTTGCAAGGGAGAGAACGTTCGTGTCGATTGTCGTGCCCTCAGCAGGGATGCGAGAGAACCTTCAGGCGCGGTGAGGAAAATCCGCTGGCCTATCCATCTACGCCTAGGTGTATTTCGAGTGTAAGCCGTGACTCGGTCAGGCGTAACTTCTGGCGGTGCGATGTTGGGATTATCTGTCGCGTGGTGGAATGCTTCGTAGCGTCGATTAGCAGGAGTAATCGCGGCGATGGAACGCAGAACGCAGATGAGCCGTGTCAATCCATCAGGATCGTCCTGTGGCCCAAGTGCTGTTTTGATTTGATCCACGGAACGCGTTCCGTCCGCAAGGTGAAGAATGTTCCATAGGATCGTGTTAACTCCTCTAACAACGAATTCACCTTTTTGTGTGCGAAGATGGGTACACTCTCCTTCAATTCGAGCGAATGCACTGGTATAAGGAAACCACATAGTGGGTTCTCCTATCTGGAGTTGTGAATGATCTAGTTGGAGATTTACATGAAATATTATCCTTGTCAATACCGTGTATGAGACTGTTGAAATACTCCTCAACAAAAAAACAGCTCTGTTGAGTGCTGTGTTACACCCGCCTGACGACGGGTGTTGCAAAGGATGAGATACATAGTTGACAAAAGTGGGCTTTTGTGATATTTTTGTTTGTCTTGAACTTTACAACAAAAGAATTTTCGCGTTTCTGGAGAGAGTCGCGAATGCAAAATAAAAGCCCATGTTTGGCCGAGAATTCGGCTATTTCTCTTCAAACATGGGTTTTTCTTTACTATCCGCTTCAGCGGCGCAACGGCAAAGCGAAATTTGCCAGTACGTTAGCAAGGAGAGTTTTGATGGAGCACGTTTATGTGTTCGTGAGAATCAAGAACGGGGTTGCTTGCGATCGCGTCGCCCTCATTTCTTCTAGGATGTCCGACGTAACGACAGCCTGCCAACTAAGCGGACGATTCTGTATGATCGCCACTGAGTTGACAGTGAGAAAAGTTTATCACTCCGCTGCTTTAAAACCGTTCATGGAGGACGAGAATCCCCTCGGCGTTTTCCCCGATACAAAAAAGGTTTATACTTTTTTTGTACCGAGTGGAGGCGACGCGTTACACATGCCCACGGCTTTGCCTCGGCCACTGTGTAACATTCTCGACCTTCATGAGCGGTTTTTGGTTCCTGTGCGGTCCCCAGCTATTCTTGGATGAAAATTCGCAAGGAGGAGAAGAAGATGTCAGACGATTCCAAAAAAGTTTCCGGTGCCCCAACCCTGATTGAGGTGCCGGTCTATGTCCGCAAGCCAACAAGAGACATCATCCCTACCGTTTCCCAAGTTGTAACGCAGATTCGTCCCAGAGGACCAGAGAACGCTCCAGACATCCTGCCGCGGGATACCGGACATGACCAATCGCACCGTTTTTCTCGTGCTCGATCCTCGATGGGCACACTCGAAGATGGCGTGCGCGCTGAACTCGCGTCGGCACAACGCGATGGCAACGTCTATTCGCGCAAGCGAGCCGGTGCCGCCGGTGCCGCGCTTCACATCGACCACGCGCTCGCCAACGAGATGCGTTGCAAGGATCAAGAGAAGCGTGGCCTGAAGTTTGACAAGGCGATCGAGGCCGCAAGGTTCGCTCTTTCAGGTGCACGCGCTTTTGTCACACAGCTTGCGACGGACAAGGCGATTGAACGGTTCTGGCAGGAGATCCACAAGGCGATCAAGCTGGATCCGAAAGAACGCAGTGAGAATCAGATTCTCAAACTTCTTGGGACAAGCAGGTTCGAG
This sequence comes from uncultured Gammaproteobacteria bacterium, assembly GCA_964373605.1. Taxonomy (GTDB): domain Bacteria; phylum Patescibacteriota; class Patescibacteriia; order UBA9934; family GWF2-40-263; genus VGKU01. The sequence goes on from CAYJVQ010000036.1 coordinate 4,972, forward strand.
ATGGAGATGCTTCCGACGCTTTTTTTCACAACTGTCACCATCAAGCCGGGCAATGGAACGAGCATTGCCACATGGGGCGCGCGTGAGCTTCGCAAGCGATCAGCAAAAACCTGTCCGCGGTTGTCGACGATCACGGTTGTCTCCCATCGCGGTCGCACCAAGCAAGTCCTCAAGCAGGTCGAGGTGATCTACTTCGGAGAGCGTCCGTTTGAACCCATCGAACCGATCCGCCAGATCATCTGCGGTCAGCGGATTGACGCTCCAAGGACGAAGATCATCGCTCGCAAGGATGGGGCGTACTGTCTGGAGCTCGATTCCGCTCGCTATCTCATGCGACGCGAACGTTCACATGTTGTGGACGATACGCTCGTTGGAGACGACTGGTGGCTGTACTATCGGCTCGATTCCAATGGGACATACGATTCCACCTCGCCTCTGTTGCGTGTTTTCACACCTCACACACCTCACGAAAATGTCCAGTCTCCGTCGGGATTCATGAGCAATCCGCCAAGTGGTGGTGCATTGGTGATGGAGAAAAACGTTGACGAGCCACTTTTTGTGATCATGTTTGAACATGGGTGTCATCAGGTCGCGATGGCAACGGTTCTTCTCAAGACCGGCAAGGTCAAGACCACTGAGGTTCCTTGGCACAATGACCTTTTTTCCGCCCCTTTGGTTTCGGCCTGATGAGCGATCCAGCTTGTCTAAACGTCTGGGTTCCACTTCCGTGGGACCCTTTTTTGAACCTTTTGTCCTTGAATGCTGAAATATCGTCACTCAGTGACGATAGACAATACAATACTTGATTCAATACAAAAATCGTTTATAATGTAGCTGTCAGTGAACCCATAGCGAGTTTCCCTGTTCAGCGAGTTTCCCTGTTGTCATCCTGAACGAAGTGAAGGATCTCAAATTTCGCTTCGCTCAGAATGACAGAGACACAGACGATCTCTTTTTTCACTGAATGAAGTATCAGTTTGTAGATAATCCACAATGAGTTCAGTCCTCCATTGTGGGCTGCGGGTCAGGGCACGATTTTCCGAATCAAAACCGCGAGCATCGCTATGCCTTCGGGTGTGGCAAAATCTCTCTCCTCATGTTCAGAAGTTTTGACTTGGTACTCTGTCGTGGCTCCGTTCCGCAGCCTTTAGTGGAGGATGTTTATTTTGTGAAACGCTTTAAGATATAGACCTTTTGCACAATTAATTTCGAGCTGGTTTGGATGACGTGCGAGCAAAGACCGATGAAAAATGAGGAGAGATACCCCATGTCTATCGACGAATTTTGAATCGGTCGCAGGCCGTAAGATGCCAAATCCAGCTGAAAGGTAATTGTGCAAAGGGTCTTACGTGTTTTCATTTCACAAGCCCGTTCAGTGGCAATGAAAATTCATCACTTTTTAAGCGAAGTCTCTCATTTTGGTTATTTTGCAAACGTAAGGTGTGGATAAGTAAGTTCCATTCAAGACCGTAAGATCAATGTTTTCGCTTTTTTAAGCGAAAAAATGCCTTATCTTGACAATCCACCTTTAATACACATCTGCCTATTGACGATTGAAAAAGTACATGTTAATATCCATCTGCATTTTGCTACGTTTTCGCTAGATTCAGCGAAACTTGACACTGATCGCCACCTCGTTTTTAGCTGACTTGTCAACCAGGGGCGCCCATCAAAGAACCTCATCCAATTCTCTCTGATGGCATTCACCCTACAAAATCGTAAATAACAGTACGTCCTGAGTAAAGGACGCATTTTTTGTTTTCAAATCTCCTATGCCCATCTACCGACGCACACCGATCAAAGATCGCGAACGCAAAGTGTTCGATGATGTTCAAGACGCCATGGAACTCCCTGATCTCATTGAAGTGCAACGCCGTTCGTACCGATGGTTTTTTGATGAAGGAATTCGTGAGCTTTTTCAGGAAATCTCGCCTATCCATGATTTTATCGGTCGTGATCTTGAATTGTATTTTGATGACTATTACCTTGACGAGCCAAAATTTGACGAAGGCACATCTCGTGCGAAAAACATTACCTTTGAGGCGCCGCTCCGCGTGAAAACGCGTTTAGTTAACTTGCGAACCAAAAACGTTAAGGAACAGGAAATCTATCTTGGAGATTTACCGGTCATGACACCTCGGGGCACATTTGTGATCAACGGCGTCGAGCGCGTGGTGGTTTCTCAACTGGTGCGCTCCGCAGGAGCCTTTTTTACCGCGGAAGTCTATCGCGGTCGTCGCTATTACGGCGCGAAAATTATTCCAAACCGCGGGGCTTGGCTGGAATTTGAAACTGACCCAAAGAGTGTCATTTGGGTAAAAATTGATCGAAAACGCAAAGTGGCGGTTACAGCGCTCTTGCGTGCATTTGGCGTTCCAACCGATGAGGAAATCACCGCCCTTTTTCAAGATATTGATACGCACCCTATGAATCACTACATCGAAGCGACTCTCAATAAAGACGTTTCCAAAAGTGAAGAGGAGGGTTTGATCGAAGTGTATAAACGCATTCGCCCGGGCGACCGTGCAACGGCTGACAATGCCAAAGGACTTATCCATTCAATGTTTTTCAACTTTGATCGTTATGATCTTGGAAAAGTGGGTCGGTACAAGTTCAATTTGCGTTTTGATGATGATACGTCCGTCGATGCTGTTGGCACGGAAGAAAAACGTATTATCAAAAAAGAAGATTTGATAAAAATTATTCGTGAGATTATTCGGCTGAATATCAATCAGGAAGATCCGGATGACGTTGATCACTTGGGCAATCGTCGCGTGCGCGCCGTAGGTGAGCTGATTCAAGGTCGATTCCGAGTGGGACTTGCGCGCATGGAACGTATCGTAAAAGATCGCATGTCTACCCAAGATATTGATGCGTTGACCCCGGGACGGCTCATCAACGCCCGTCCGGTTATTGGCGCGGTGCGTGAGTTTTTTATGTCCTCACAGCTCTCGCAGTTTATGGATCAAACCAACCCTTTGGCCGAGCTCGAGCACAAGCGCCGTCTCTCGGCGATGGGTCCCGGCGGACTTTCCCGCGAACGCGCGGGTTTTGAAGTGCGTGATGTGCATCCAACCCACTACGGTCGCATCTGTCCGATCGCCACTCCGGAAGGTCCAAATATCGGGTTGATCGGTCACTTGGCTTCTTACGCCATTATCAACGATTACGGATTTATCGAAACTCCTTATCGAAAAGTTGTGAAGGAAGAGCGAGATGGTAAAATCGTCGCGCGTGTCACGGGTGAGATTGAGTACATCAACGCGTTTAAAGAAGAGCGCTGCGTGACAGCGCCAGCGACAACGCTTCTTGATGCGGAACAACATTTTGCGGAAGAATTTGTTGCCGCTCGGAAATTCGGTGAACCAAAAGTTGTTCCTCAATCGGAGATTGATTATGTGGACGTGTCCTCAAAGCAGATTGTGTCGATTGGCACGGCGCTCATTCCGTTTTTGGAACATGATGATGCCACACGCGCCTTGATGGGAACCAACATGCAACGCCAAGCGGTTCCAACCATTAGACCGGATGCTCCCATTATCGGAACCGGCGTTAGA
>CAYJVQ010000037.1:0-8481 GCA_964373605.1 uncultured Gammaproteobacteria bacterium
TGTCATCCTGAACGGAATGCTGTCATCCTGAACGGAATGCTGTCATCCTGAACGGAATGCTGTCATCCTGAACGAAGTGAAGGATCTCTTGAGACGCGTTAAGAGATCCTTCACTTCGTTCAGGATGACACAGACGAATGACACAGACGAATGACACAGACGAATGACGCAGACGGATGACGCAGACGAATGACGCAGACGGATGACACGACGGATGACGCAGACGGATGACACGGCGGATGACGCAAAAAAAGAAGCCCTTCATCAGGACTTCTTTTTCGTTTACTCACGAATTGTATTGCGTTTGCGTTCAAACTCTTTCAAAAACTTTTTTCGAATGCGTATCGTTGCTGGTGTCACTTCCACGTATTCGTCGTCGTCGATGTATTCGAGGGCGCGCTCGAGGGTCATGTCCATGGGTGGCGTGAGTTTCACAGCCATGTCGGCTCCGGCGGATCGCATGTTGGTGAGATTTTTTTCTTTGATCGGGTTTACGGTCATGGATTCCTTTGCGCTCGCGCCGATGACCATGCCTTCGTACACTTCAACCGTCGGACCAACGAAGAGCACACCGCGGGCTTCCAAACCTTCGAGCGAGTACGGCGTTGTCTTGCCGGTGAATCCAGAGATGATGGATCCCGTGATGCGGCGTTTGATTTCGCCCTTGTACTCGCCATAGTGCGAGAAGATGTGTGAGAGCGTTCCTTCGCCGCGGGTGGCAGTGAGAAACTCGAGGCGATAGCCGAGCAGACCGCGCGTTGGGATCAAGTACTCCAGACGCGTTGAGCCGTTTTCAGCTTTCATGTTCACCATTTCGCCCTTGCGTTTTCCAAGCTGTTCGATCACGCCGCCGGAGAATTCATCTGGGACGTCGATGGTCACGGCCTCGTACGGCTCTTCTCGCTTTCCGTTCACCTCATGCATGATGACTTGCGGCTGACTGACTTGCAGTTCAAATCCTTCGCGTCGCATGATTTCAATCAAGATGGACAAGTGCATTTCTCCGCGACCGCTCACCTTGAACACGTCGGAGTTTTCTGGAAACTCGATCAGCAAGCCGACGTTTGTTTCAAGTTCTTTTTCAAGGCGCTGACGAATCTGTCTCGACGTCACGAATGATCCTTCGCGTCCCGCGAACGGGGAATTGTTCACGAGGAAGTTCATCGTCAGGGTTGGTGGGTCGATGTGAATGGCCGGGAGCGGTTCTGCGTCTTTGTTCTCCGCGATCGTTTCACCCACCGTGATGTTTGGAATTCCCGCCACAAGCACGATATCACCGGCGTAGGCTTCCTCGACGCTGATTTTTTTGAGTCCGCGTGTGGTAAACAGTTTTGAAATTTTGACTTGCTCGCGCGAGCCGTCGAGTTTGATGACGGTTGCGGGCATACCAACCTTGATGGTTCCTTCGTAGATGCGGCCCGAGGCCATGCGTCCGACGAAATCGTCATACGCGAGGTTTGCGGGTTGCATGCGAAGCGGTGCCGCGGTATCGCTCTTTGCTTTTGGCACAGTTTCAAGAATCAAGTCGAAGAGTGGTTGCAAATTTTTATTCTCATCTTCGAGATGACGTTTTGCAATGCCTTCGCGTGCAATGGCGTAGATATGTTTGAAATCGAGTTGCTCATCGGTGGCACCAAGTTCCACAAACAAATCGAAGATCATGTCGTGCACGGCGTCTGGTCGTGCGGAAGGTTTGTCGATTTTGTTGATGACGACAATGGGTTTGAGCCCAAGCTCAAGCGACTTGCGCAAAACGAATTTTGTTTGCGGCATTGGGCCTTCGTAGGCGTCCACGAGAATCAAAACAGAATCGACCATGCGCAGAACGCGTTCGACTTCGGAACCGAAGTCGGCGTGTCCTGGCGTGTCCACGATGTTGATTTTTGTGTCGCCAAGAAGGATGGAGGTATTTTTTGCGTAAATGGTAATACCACGCTCTTTTTCCAGAGCGTTTGAATCCATCACGCGTTCCTCAATGACTTCGCGTTCGGTGAACGTTCCCGACTGTTTGAGCATGGCGTCCACAAGCGTCGTCTTGCCGTGGTCCACATGGGCGATGATCGCAATGTTTCGAAAATCCATAGGTTTCAATTTGTTGGCGAAGTGTATAGGAAATTGAGCTTTGCGTCAATTCAAAAGGGGTTCAGGGGGAAAAGAAAACACCGCGCTCGTTGGCGCGGATTTGAATGTGTTCGAAGCGTCCATTGCGCAGAGTTGAATCATGCGCTGTGATCCCCTCGGATGTCGCGAGACCCACATCGACAAGTCGTACACATTGCCATGGATTGCGGCACAGCCGTTGTCCTTTGTTGCGTGAGAGCGTGTGCCCAAATCATGACCATGCGACAACCCATGCCTTGCACTACGTGCGAAAGCCGCCCTCCATGACGATTTCGTTGAGTGCTCGGCGATCCGACGGCTCCTCACGTTTCTGCAATTCCTCATTCAGATCTCCTTTCTTCCCAGGCTTCCCGATCGCGACCATCGCTTCAACATCGTAGTCGTCCGGTACGCCGAGATCGACACGAGCCTTCTCGTAGTCAAATCCTTCCATGCCGTGGGCAACAAGCCCGCGAGCACTTGCCTCCAGCGCCAAATTCTCCCAAGCCGCGCCTGTATCGAATCGATGCGTCACACTCGGCTTGCCGTTATGGTCGAACGTTTTTTTCGAAATGATCACAACAAGCGCGGCCGCCTTGCCAGCCCAGCCTTGATTAAATTCAACCATAAGATTGAAGAGTGTGTCCCAATGCGGGGTTTCACGCATGGCATAGATAAATCGCCACGGCTGGTTGTTAAAGGACGACGGAGCCCAGCGCGCGGCTTCGAAGAGTTGCATAAGCTCCTCGTTGGAGAGGGACTCACCGCTCAAGGCGCGAGGGGACCAGCGGTTGAGGATCAATGGTTGGATCGGAATGTTGGATGTGCGTTTTGTGTCCATAGGATTTTATTTGTTCGTGTCTAAGACTGATAAAATTTTTTTCCATGATACTCTTTTTTTTCGAAATTGACTCCCGCGGGCTGGTATCAGGCTTGAAGGTCGAGCCGAGTCTTTTTGCATGGCAAGATTCGCCCCTCCTATTCCATAGCGTGTATGATAAACTTCTGGAAACGAATAATTTTTTTCTATGCACATCTCAGACAGTTTTCTTCCCTACGAAGCCCGCACACTCATTCTTGTCTGTGACCGTTCTCATGCCAAGATGTATCTTGCCCACGACCGCGCGTTTGATTTCGTCGTGGAGTATAAGAACGATCGCCTCGAAATTGGTGACAACGAACGCTACGCTTCTGGCGACGGCATGCGACAATTCACGGCGCACGATGAGGATTTGAAAAAGCGTGAGGCACATCATTTTTATCAAGACCTTGCCAAGGCGTTGTTCGATCATAAACAGAAGCACGAGTTTTCGAAACTGATTCTTGTCGTACCAAACGAAGACAAAAATGATTTTACGCAAGCACTGCACACAGAGGTGCGAGAGCTTCTGGATCGGACGATTTCTAAACAGCTGACGAAATTATCCGAGGACAGATTGATTGAGGCGATTGATGCAGATCGACAGGCCTAGAACGAAGCGCACTTCGTTGCGAAGTTTTTCTTGATGAATGATGCCTTGTAACGCTTATCACGATGTTTTCATCACGATGATCTTGACAACAACCCTTCGTTCATCTATCTTGAGCCATCATCACACATGATGAGACATTTTTTTGGTCAACGAGGAGTATCATGACGATGGGTAAATTTTTGCTCGAGATGTTCAGGAAGGTGTTGAAGTTCGTGCCGCGCATCTTGGATCTTTTTGGTGGCTTGAAGCGCACAAACACCTCCCCACATCAGGTGGAACAGATGCTTCCTGTCGAGCCGCCCAATCTGGAATGGATGTTGCCCGAGACTGAACACAAGAAGCTCGCAGTCGTTGGAATGAAACACGGCGAGGTGATCAACAACTACCTTTGGTACGAGTTGGGAGACATCGACCATCTCAAAGATGAGGAGTACTTCGACATCATTCGGGCATTTTTCGTGAATAAAAAAGTGGCCTTTGGTGATATCGAATTGCGCCGCGTACGCGGAATTCCAGGCAATCCGGTCGTTCTGCGGCTTCGAGGGAAGCTTCGTTTGCTTACGGGAGTCAAGCTTCGTGGCCGCTACTGCGCGCTCTATCAGGTTGGTTATCGCGAATGGCTCGGGTTTCCCATGCACGGTTGCGTCAATTTTCACGTCATGTGGAATGAGCCGCCCAAAGAGGGTATCAGGATTCGTCCGCACTAATGTGTCGCTTGCGCACTCGATCAACATCGCGTGCGTTTTTCTTTTTGGCCCACGATGGCACATGATGAGAGACAAGACACCTGGATGTTTGAGTATTTTTCCTGTGAAGCGTTTCTTGTATTTGAATCTGAAGAATCGTACACTATGAGCCTATGCAGATATTGCGTTTCGTCGGAGTGTTCGCTCTGTATTTCAGTTTGCTTGCGCCACCCGTTTATGCGGCCGTTTGTGATCCGGCTTCACTTCAAGCCTGTCAACAGTGGGCTCAAGAGCAAGTCGAGGCTCTTGGATGTCGCGTAAGTCAGCCGGCGTTTAATGAAGCTATTGAAGATCTCTATCTTGGCAAGGGCTGTAGGATGCAGGGATCGAAGTGGTTGGATTTGCAGACGGGAGCAACCGTAAGTGGTCGTGTTGCCGGGGGCATCAATACAGACACGAATGGATGTATTGAGCGTTACACGCCGACGAGCTATTTGTCGACAGGCGGATATTTTCGTACGCCAAAGGAAGCCTTGAATGGATCGCTTCGCAATAAGAGTATTTCCGGGTGTGAGTTCAATGGAGATTCCGGTAAGAAGGATGCGTCAACACTTACGCCGCCGATCATCGAAGGCGTTGAGTCTTGTGCGTGTGCGGAGTCCGCGACGAACCAGCCTGTGGTAACCGTAGGTGGTGGAGGGGGAAGTGAAACGAAGGAACCGGAAACAAGTCCGTGTTCCGAGAACAAAGTATTGAAAGATGGGGAATGTGTTTGTCAGTCAGGATTTGCCGAGCTGGATGATTTGTCTTGCGCGCGTCAGTGCGATGCAAGTAAACATCTCACGCGCAAAACGAAAACGGAATGTGGTTGTACGCAACTGTATCGATTAGATAAGGAAACGCAGGAATGTGTGTTTAGTTCAGAGAAGGGATTTCTTTTTGATTCTGAAACGCGTGAAGCATTTCAAGAAGCGGTCGAGGGACTCGCGCCTGACCAAGGAACTGTCTTTGAGGGCACCCTTTCAAACGGAAAGAAATTTCGTATCGCCATTCTGAAGCTTTCGGACGGATCGTATATCTTTTCAAACGATGGACGACATTATGTGGACGCTCCAGAGAAAGCCATCAAGCCCGGCCTCATCTCGCGATCGCTGAATACCCTCGACAACGTGTTAAGAACTGTGAAGGGCTGGTTTGGGATTGGGAAGTTTACGGGAAGGAATACACAAGGTGATGCAGAATCACAAGAAGATCAGCAGACACGCTATGAGGCTTCTACGGAAACGTTGAAGGGTTTGCAGTCGAGTGTGGATGACGCGGATCTTCGGTACGACGCCGCAAATGACATTACGGAGCGTTGGTTGAATCGCGCAAAAAATCCGCTGACGGGGAAGTGGGATGATCAGTTTTTGGAAGAGTTGAAAAATGGAACGGGAATTGATGTTCCGATGATCAAGAAAATTTTGACAAAGGATCTTGCGGGAATTGGTGAAGACGTGGTCAAGAAACTCACAACGTTTCCTGCGGACGCGGTTGTTGTTCTCGCACAAGAGTTGCGATCGGATAGTTTTGATGAAGCGGTGAAACTTTATATGAAAGAACGTGCCGCAAAGAAGTCACCAAGTGATATTGCCAGTCTGCTCATACGCGGCGATCTTCCCGAGCTTGACTTCGCAACATCCATCGAGGGTGTCGGCAAACTCTATGCACAGGAGTCTCTTCTTAGCGCGTACGAACAAGCGTATCAACGGTATTTGATTTCAAAGCAGTTTAAGGCTCGTTAATGGATCTTCATAAAATCAACAACGGCCTGATCGAGAATCGCGTCCTTGATCTGAAACGGTTTCAACAAGACGAGTCCCTTCAACGTCGTGCAACGACTGAGTGCGACATAGAGCTGTCCGTGGGTAAACGCCCCCCAGCCCATGTCCACGAGCATATGGTCGAAGGTTTTGCCTTGGGCTTTGTGAATGGTCACGGCCCAGGCGAGGGTGATGGGGTATTGGGTGTAGGAACCGATCGGCGACTCCTCGATGTTGCCTCCGCTGTGTGAGTATTCGAAGAGTTCCCATTTGTGTTGTTGGACTTCGACCAGTTTTCCGTCCTCGAGTTCGACTTGGACGACCGGGGTTTTCGAGAGTCCGACCGTGCGAATCTGTGACACCGTGCCGAGCGTTCCGTTGACCCAACGTTTTGCCGGGTCGTTCATCGTAAACATCACACGCGCACCTTCTTTAATGTTGATGAGCGACTCAGAAGGCATGCGACGATCCGGGAGTTCGCCTTGCGACGTCGCCTCGAGTTTCCATTCCTTGCCTTCGAGTTGTGTAAGTTCGTAGGAGTTGCGAGCTTCCGCCATCTTGTTTGTTGTCGTGAGATGGATGTAGCCTGTCTCTTCGCGTGGATCAAACCACGGATCATGTCGTTCATTCCACGCATCGACGTCGGACTCGGTGAGTGTCGAGGTGCGTACGCGTTCGAGCAAGTCGATGAACGAGCGTTCTTTCTGACGATGAACTTTTTTGAGTTCGATTTTACGCATCGGAAAGTGATGCATCACGTACGCGGAAAAGAAATACGGCGACTGATATTCCGTTTGAAATCGATACTCGTCGTCGCGTGTAACGACGGGCGGCAGTTGGAACAAGTCACCGATGAAAATCATCTGCACGCCGCCGAACGGTTCCTTCGGTCGTTCGCGATTAAGTCGCAGAGCTTTGTCGATGCAGTCGAGCAAGTCCGCGCGCACCATCGAGATCTCGTCGATGATGATGGTTTCGATGGCTTTGAAAAGGGGAATGGAGTCGGGAAACGCTTTGCGTACGAGGTTCACTTGGATCTCCGGATGAAATCCAAAAAAGGAATGGATGGTTTGTCCTTTGACGTTGAGCGCCGCGACGCCGGTCGGAGCCAGGACAACGTGTTTCTTGGTCGTGTGTTTGCGAAAGTAATCGAGCAAGGTCGATTTGCCTGTTCCTGCACGGCCCGTGAGAAAGAGGTGGTCCCAAGTTTCCTGCATCGCGTGATACGCGTCTTTGAATTCTTTTCCAATGACAAGCTTTTTCATACGCACTCCTTCATAGATACTCCCTGAGCCTGCTTGCCACTCGAAGCCTCGGCGAAGTGTGGTCGAAGGGGCATTCCGGAATGCGGCCTTCGACGAGCTCAGGCGATATGTGATGTCGCAGCGTGTGTCCCCGCAATCCACCCGGTTGTCCAGCAAAGCTGTAATGAAAATCCACCGGAGGGTCGATTGATGTTGAGGGTGTCGCCGATCAAGTACAAGTTTGGAAACACGCGCGAGGTCATGCTCTTGAAGTCGACTTCTTTTGGACTGACGCCGCCGTCAGCGATGATCGACCACTCAAAGCCCATCGTGCCGGTGATGGGGAAGCGAAGGTCCTTGAGGGTGTGGACGAGAAGTTTGCGCTGGTCTTTGGTAAGCGAGTGCGCGGCGATTTCGCCGACGCGAAGATCGGGCATCGCGAGTAAGCACTCACTGAGGTTCTTTTGAAGGAGTTCTTTGAGAATCGTCTTGAGGAGTTTGCGTCCTTCTTTCTCGAAGCGCTGTACAAAGAATGTGTCGAGTTGTTTGTGGTCTTGATCTGGAAAGAGATCGAGCGATGCCATGAGCGGCCCGTTCTTCAAAAGGTTCGTCACTTCGTACGAAGCATTGATGACGAGCGGACCCGAAATGCCGAAGTGGGTGAACAAGAGTCGACCGCGGAATTTGAGTTGCGACTTGTTGTTCTGTATGAAGCGAAGCATGACGTCGTTGACGCTCGTGCCGGAAAGTTCGCGCACCCACTTCGTGGATGTTTTCAGCGGGGCGAGATTTGGATGGGGTTCTTTGACCGTGTGTCCAATCACACCGACGGCCTCGAGACCCTCGCCCGTCGAACCTGTCTCGGGTGCGGCGACTCCGCCGGTTGCGAGGATGAAGCGTTTTGCTTGAAATGTTCCCGACGAAGTTTTGACTCCGATAAGTTTGCTGTCGACGACGACAAACGACTTGAACGCCGTGTTCAGCTTTATTGTAACATTCCCACTTTGGTTCACGTACTTCTCGAGCACGCGACAGACGTCCTCGGCTTTTTCGGATTTAGGAAACGCACGTTTGCGATCCTCAACGATGATGGGAAGACCTCGGCCCTCAAAGAACTCGAATGTGCTTTCGACGTTGAACTTGGAGAATGGTGAGAAAAGAAATTGTTTCGCTTGAG
>CAYJVQ010000038.1:0-8406 GCA_964373605.1 uncultured Gammaproteobacteria bacterium
TCGCGAGTTTTTCAATGGTCTCCTTTTACCTTAAAACGAGCTTTGTGACAAGTTCCACATGTGGCGTATGTGGAAACAGATCAATGGCGCGTAGGGCCTCCACTCGATAGCTTTGATTCAATAAAACCATTTCTCTGGCAAAATTTTTCGGGTTGCATGAAACATAAACGAGTTGTTTTGGCTTGATGCGAAGGAGAGCGAGAAGCGCTCGATCCGGCATTCCCGAACGCGGCGGATCCAGAATGACCACGTCCGGATGATGCACGGACCAATCGTAAGATTCGACCGGGGCGATCAGGTACTCGGCGTTGATGCGGTTGATTCGCGCGTTTATTTTTGCGTCTTCAATCGCCATTCTGTCTGACTCGATTCCCATCGTTCGTTTTGCGCCGGAACCGAGCGCCACGGAAAAAATACCTGCCCCGCCATACATATCCAAGACCGTTTTTTGAGCTACATCACCGCAAACTTCCTCAACCGTTTTCACCAGCAGAGGAGCGGCATGCGAATTTGTTTGAAAAAACGCGCCGGGGCTGATGCGATAAACGATTCCATTGATTCGTTCTTCCAAAAACGGTTGTCCGGCCAACACATGGATTTCATCCCCAAAAGAAACATCCGCGTCCGTGTGATTGATCGACCAGATCATGTTTGTAAAGGGACCGTTTTTCAGAAATTCGTTTGGTTGTCGAGGCGCGCTTGTCACGATGTTGAGCATCGGTTGCCCAAGAGTCGTTGAACGAATCACGGCCGCGCGCAAAAATCCTTTGTGCGATTTGCGGTCGTAAAAAGACCATCCGCATTCTTTTACCCAAGGGCGTACCTGTTCAAACAATTTCTCGATTTTTTCGTCCGCCAAGAAACACGCGTGCCCATCAATGACTCTCCACCACTTACCTTTTTCACGCAGACCGACGCGTCCTTCAAAATCAATCGCAAAATCCATGCGATTGCGATAGTGATCTCTTTTTGGCGATGAAAGAATTTCTTCACATCGCAGATTCAAGTCTTTCATCTTGAAGGAACCGTTGATGTCGGAAATTTTTTGATCCAGTTGTTTTTGATAAGGAATGTGGGACCAAGCGCAGGATCCGCAAAGATCTTTTTTTTGGCAAGAAGTCATAGCGCAATCAGCGTAACCGTTTCTCACTTGTCCATCAAGCTTTTTTCCGTTAGAATAAAAAGAGGAAGCTATTCCCGTTCCTATGCTGACTATTGTCATTCCGACAAAAAACGAAGAAGTTTTTTTGCCCAAACTTCTTGCATCGATTAAAAGACAAACGCTTCAACCGGATAAAATCATTGTCGCGGACGCAGGATCAACGGATCGCACGCGCGACATCGCCCGATCTTTCGGCGCGGTGGTGGTGGATGGGGGAATGCCCGGATCCGGTCGCAATCGAGGCGCGCGCAGAGCTCTGACAAAGTTCATTTTGTTTTTGGATGCGGATGTGGTACTTCGTGACCCGGATTTTTTGTTGAAGGCAACGAGTGAGATGACGAAACGCAAACTGGATCTTGCCACGTGCGACGTGTTTCCCCTCTCCGACGATTTGATCGATCATTTTCTCCACAAAGCGTATAATGTCTATGCACGAGCTTGGGGATCGGTTTTTCCGCATGCTCCCGGTTTTTGCCTGTTTGTAAGAAAAGAATTGCATGACCGCATCGGAGGATTTGATGAGAGTATTACGTTTTGCGAAGATCATGATTATGCCCGTCGGATTCGGAAGCACGGACGTTTTGGTTTTTTAAGATGTGCAAAAATTCCCGTTTCCATTCGCCGACTTGACCGCGATGGGCGAATCAATATCGCCATGAAGTACATGCTTGCCGAACTTCACATCGCGCTCATCGGTCCGATTCGTCATGACAAATTTCATTACACGTTTGGCCATTCAACAAGGCGCCATCGTTCTCGTTAATTTATGTCACGAAGACTCGTTCAATCAAAAAAGACGCAGTGGCTTCATGTGAGCGAGGTGAATGAAAGCGATTTTGAATTTTTACAAACGCAGTATAAGTTTCATCATTTGGATTACGAGGACGTTCGCGCGGAAGTGCATCTTTCGAAATTGGATACCTACAAACATTATCTTTTTTTCGTTTTTCATATCCCGACCTTTCATCAAAAAACGAATCGCATCGGAAAAGAAACTTTGTATCTCTTTCTTGCAGATAAGCAAGTGGTGACGGTTACGCACCATGGCATCAAACAGGTGGATGATCTTTTTGATCAACTGAACCAGCGCGCAAAATACCGCTCCAATCTGCTTTCAAAAGGATCGGCCTTTCTCATGTACCAAATTTTGATGGATGCGTTTCGCCAAAGCCGAGTGATCATTACCATCATGTCAGATGAGGTGGAGCGTCTGGAAAACGAAATCAATCATCGACACGACAAAGCCGTCACGGTTGATTTGGGTCATGCGCGTCGCAATGTTCTTTATATGCGACATGTGATTGATCCCCAGCGGAATATTCTCGCGAGTCTCATTAACATCAAACGATCGTTCATTCCCGAAGGCATCATTGTGTATCTTGACGATTTACAAGATAGTCTTGATACCATTTGGCTTTCTGTGGACAACTTAAAACTGTTGATCGACGGACTCTTCGATGTGAATGAAGCTTTGTTGTCCCATCAAACAAATCAGGTCATTACCGTTTTAACGATCATTTCGGCTTCCCTCATGATCCCAACTTTTATTGCGGGTTTTTACGGCATGAACGTTCCTTGGTTGCCATACGCGCATGACCCCGTTTTCGTTTCCTTGCTGTACGTGACCTGTTTTCTTGGCATTCTTGGGTTGGTTCTGCTTGTTGTGCGACGATCTCGCCATTAAGAGGAGACTCGGCGAAGAGTTTTATGTTTAAGTTATTTCAGTCGGAATCGAAAACCATTATCGCCGCGGCGGCCATCATTGGACTTTTTTCTTTTGTGAGCCGCTTGGTTGGATTCATTCGGGATCGCATACTCGCCGGAGAATTCGGAGCGGGGAATACCTTGGATATTTATTATGCGGCCTTCAAAATTCCGGATTTATTGTTCAGTTTAATTGTCATCGGCGGCATTTCTGCCAGTTTTATTCCTTTGTTTACTCAATATTATTCCGGGAACCATCGTCCGCAGGCATGGAAATTTGCCAACAGCATGTTAAACATCATTTTGTTTTCCATGATCTGCGTCAGTGTTTTGATGGCTCTTTTCGCGGTTCCCATCGCCTCCTGGGTCGCCCCGGGTTTTTCCGCTGAAAAACAGGAAGCGGTTGGAAGTTTCATGCGAGTCATGTTATTGGCACAGATGGTGCTTGCAATCTCCAGTGTGTTTGGAAGCATGCTTCAAAGCGTCAAACGATTTTTTTTGTTTGCGCTTGCTCCGTTATTTTATAACGTGGGCATTATGATCGGCGCGCTTTGGTTTGTCGATCTGTTTGGTCCGATCGGACTGGCCTGGGGAGTTGTTCTCGGTTCCGTTTTTCATGCGGTTATTCAGTTTGTGGGATGTAGAGATATCGGCTACGCCTATCGACCTGTTTTTGACGTAGGTTCAAAAGAGGTGCGAGACGCATTAAAAATGACAGGTCCTCGCGTGCTTGGCATTGCCATCAATCAAATTTTTTTTGTGATTTTAGCCATTTTTGCCACATCTTTGCTGGCGGGAAGCGTGACGATTCTTCAATTCGCTTATAACATTCAGTTTTTTCCCGTTGGCATCATCGGTATTTCACTCGCCATCGGCGCCTTTCCAACCTTTGCAGAATATTTGCATCAGAACGATTTTCAGCGATTTCGAGACGCATTTTCTCTCACCATACGTCAAGCCATTTTTTTTCTGATTCCCTTGTCGATCTTATTTTTGATCTTACGGGCACAAATCGTTCGCGTCGTCGTCGGAGCCGGCGCCTTTGATTGGCCTTCCACAATTCTCACCGCCAATACGCTTGCTTTTTTTGCTCTGACGTTTATTCCGCAAGCCTGTATTTTTATTCTTTCGCGCGCATTTTTTGCGGCTCAAGATTCTCTCACCCCTCTCACCGCAGGATTGATTGGATCTTTTGTTGGTCTCATCAGCGCTTTTTTATTTCGAGAATCATTTGGGGTGGTTGGACTGGGAATGGCTTTTTCGCTTTACGCGATTGTCAACTTTGTTCTTCTTTGGGTTCCTTTGCGTCAGCGCGTGGGTTCCCTCGATGAAGCCGTCATTCTTCAATCTCTTCTCAAACTGACGGTGGCGGGTCTGGTCTGCGCTCTCATTGCGCAAATGAGCAAACCCATTCTCTCCAACCTCTTTTCGCTCGACAGTTTTTTTGGAGTGTTCATGCAAGGCGGGGTTGCCGGTTTGCTTGGAATGATCGGATATCTTGCCACCGCTTGGCTGTTGAAATCACCGGAACTCCGGCTGTTTATGACATCCGTTCATCGCAAAATTCTTCGCAAAAGTCAGCCTCATGAGTCGATTCCCTCTGATTCTTGACAGTTTTTAATGACATCCGTATGATAGCGGTGACCGTACTCACTTTATGAACATGGGAACAAAGGATTTTATTGAGATGAAAGGCACGGTCGAAGAGCTTCTCCCGTCTGCCAGTTTCAAAATCAAACTAGACAACGGACAAACCATTCTTGGTCATTTGTCTGGAAAGATGCGAAAATTTCGCATCCGCCTTCTTCCCGGAGATCAAGTGAAAGTTGAAATAAGCCCGTATGATCTGACAAAAGGTCGCGTGGTTTATCGATTCTGAAATTTTCACGGTAAATTTTTTTTTGACAAGATCGTATGAAAGTTCGTGCTTCCGCAAAAAAAATTTGTCGAGATTGTCAAGTCACGCGCCGAAAAGGACGTGTTGTTGTCATCTGCAAAAACCCTAAACATAAACAACGACAGGGTTAAAATTGTATGGCACGCATCGCCGGAATCAACCTTCCTTCAGAGAAACATATCGTGATTGCCCTGACTTACATTTTTGGAATAGGGAACCCAACCGCCAAAAAAATTTTGTTTCAGGCAAAGGTGGATGAACACATCAAAACAAAAAATTTAACCGACGATCAGGTGAAAGCGATTCGGACGATTGTGGAAACACCGGAACGTCGGTTGGAAGGCGATTTGCGACGCGATGTGCTTTCACACATCAAACGCTTGAAAGAAATCGGAAGCTACCGAGGAACACGTCATATGAAACGTTTGCCGGCGCGCGGACAGCGAACAAAAACGAATTCACGAACCGTTCGTGGAAATGTCCGTCGGACAACGACGAGTGGAAGGCGTGTGTTGACAAAAACATAAGTGAGGGACCTCTGCAAACGTGTGTCTTTTCGTCAACGGGCACCCGTCGACCCCGCTCACCCTACGTTTGAGTAGGGTTCGAGGGGATCGACAGCCCGTTTAACGAAGATCCACCACTTTTTCAAAGGTCTCTAGAGATAAGGAATCTTTTTCAGAATAATCCTATGGCCACTTCAGCAAAAACGACGAAAAAAAAGAAAAACGTCAGACAGGTATCTCAAGGATGCGCCTATATTCAGGCGACATTCAATAATACGATTGTCACCTTGACGGATCTCAATGGAAATACGATTGCTTGGTCCAGTGCAGGACACTGCGGATTTAAGGGACCTAAAAAGGCAACCCCGTATGCCGCAAGCATGATTGTAAAAGATATTGCGGAGCAATCAAAAGAAACAGGATTAAAAGAAGTCACGGTTTTTGTCAAAGGCATCGGTTCCGGCCGAGATGGTGCCGTTCGCGCGTTAAATGCAAATGGATTTAATGTGTTGAGCGTCAAAGACATCACCCCGCTTCCGCATAACGGATGCCGCCCGCCTAAAGTGCGGCGTGTCTAGAGATTATGGCTAAAGACCTGACACCCATCGTCAAGCGTTCTCGCCGACTCGGCATCGTTCTTGGCAAAGAGAAATACGCGCGTCGTCGAAATTATCCGCCGGGCATTCATGGCCCAAAACAAGCGCGAAGCCGATCTCGCTTGTCCTCGTATGGCCAACAGCTTCAAGAAAAGCAAAAGGCCAAAGCGCTTTATGGTGTTCTTGAACGTCAGCTTCGTCTTTGTTTTGATCGCGCCTCGCGCCAAAAAGGGAATACCTCGATTTCGTTCGTTCAGGAATTGGAACGAAGATTGGATAACGTCGTGTTTCGCCTCGGATTCTCAAAAACGCGAAGGCAAGCGAGACAAATGGTCAGTCATGGGTTTATTACGGTGAATGCAAAGCGCGTGAATATCCCTTCTTTTCGCGTTTCGGTTGGAGATGAAATTTCCATTAAAGCGAACAAAATGGAAAAGGGAATCATCAAGCAAATTCCGGAGGCGATCAAATCCAGTCCCTTGCCTTCTTGGTTAAATCGAGATGATAAAACGTTCACAGGAAAAATGCTTGAGCTTCCGCAAGCGGATGACTTAAAAACCCTTTTCGACTCAACATTGATTGTGGAATTTTATTCCCGTTAACTCTTAGAGGATTTTATGGAAAACATTCACCTCCCATCTCATCTCTCATACGAACCAGGTCAGCGGCCCAACGAAGGGGTTTTGACAATGGAACCGTGTTTTCACGGGTACGGCACATCGCTTGGAAATGCTCTGCGACGCGTGTTGCTTTCTTCGCTCCCGGGCGCCGCGGTGACCGCGGTGAAAATCAAGGGAGTGAATCATGAATTTCAAGCGGTCGAAAACGTCAAAGAAGATGCGCTGGAAATTATTTTGAATCTGAAAGCCATGCGCGTGCGCGTGTTTTCCGATGAACCTGTTGTTCTGAAACTTAAATTATCCGGAGAGCGAATCGTGACCGCGGCGGATTTTGAACCCAATGCGGATGTGGAAATTGTCAATCCGGATTTGTTGATTGCGACGCTGACGAGTTCCGGTTCAAAACTCGATATGGAGATTACGGTTCGAAAGGGTCGTGGATACAATTCCACCGAAGAGCGCACAGGCCAGCCATCGGACATCGGCACCATCGCCATTGACGCCCTTTTTTCTCCGGTTCGAAATGTCGGGTATCGAGTTGAAAATACTCGCGTGGGAGAAATTACCAACTTTGATAAACTCATTATGACGATTGAAACGGATGGAACGATCACGCCGCAAGAGGCCGTTCAACAATCCGCAAAATTACTTATGGAACATCTTTCACTTTTACTGGATAAAACAGGAGACCTCTGAATAGAATTTTATGCGCCATCGCCATGCCGTCAAAAAATTAGATCGTCCATCCGCGCAAAGGAAAGCGCTTCTGCGAAATCTCGCGTCCAGTCTTGTGTTACATGAAAAAATTCAAACCACGCCCGCCAAAGCGAAGGTCATTCGCAGCGTTGTCGAAAAAGCGATCACGACCGGGAAAAAGCCAACGCTGGCTTCACGACGCAAACTTCTGTCGTTTTTTTACACGGAACATCCGGTAAACAAAATCCTGGAAGTGCTTGGTCCGCGTTATGAAACTCGCCCCGGCGGATACACCCGCATCGTGAAACTCGGGCATCGAAAAAATGATGGCGCGGATCAGGTTCGCATTGAGTTTGTCTGATATGAAAACCATCACACGAGAAATGCATACGCTAGATGCTCAAAATAAAACTCCCGGCCGACTCGCCAGTGAGATCGTCAGAATTCTCATAGGCAAGAACAAAACGAGCTATGAACCGTCTCAAGATTCGGGAGATCATGTTCAAGTGATCCATGCATCTCAAATGCGCATCACCGGAAAAAAAATCGATCAAAAAGTTTATTATCGACACACGACGTTTGGACAAGGACTGCGAACGACACGACTCAAGGCTCTCTGGAGTCAAAATCCTTCAGAAGTCTTGCGACGAGCCGTTTCGCGCATGTTGCCAAAAACGAAACATCGTAACGAGCGCTTGAAGCGTTTGAAGGTTTCCAACTAGACTATGACTGATACCATCACACGATACATCGAATCGATCGGGCGCCGAAAGAAAGCGGTCGCACGTGTCAGACTCCACCGAAACGGGTCCGGCAAGATGACCATTAACGATCGAACACTCATGGAATATTTGCCGGTTTCCATTCTTCAAGAAGCCGTGCGTTCTCCGTTTGTGCAAACCGGTACAGAAACCATTTTTGATGTCACCGTTCGAGTGGAGGGAGGCGGAATTCACGGCCAAGCGGATGCGGTTCGATTGGGCATCGCAAGGGCGCTTATTTTGTTCAACCCTGAACTTCGCACAAGTCTGAAAAAAACCGGTTTGTTGAAACGAGATGCCCGTGTAAGAGAACGAAAGAAATATGGAAAAAAATCTGCACGTAGGTCGCCGCAGTGGAGCAAACGATAACAGGGACCTCTGCAAACGTGTGTCTTTTCGTCAACGGGCACCCGTCGACCCCGCTCACCCTACGTTTGAGTAGGGTTCGCGGGGATCGACAGCGT
>CAYJVQ010000039.1:0-7833 GCA_964373605.1 uncultured Gammaproteobacteria bacterium
GTCTTTTGGCCAACGGACTGTCGCCGTTGTTCCCTGCGACATGCCAACACGTCACCGGGTAACGGATTGATTAAATAACTTGCCAACCTGTCACTGGGTAACGGATAGTTGGTTTATGCCCAAAGATTATTATCACACCCTTGGTGTTTCGAAGTCTGCCACGCAAGAAGAGATTAAACAGGCGTTTCGCAAGCTTGCGCATAAGCATCATCCTGACAAATCAGGAGGCGATGAAGCGAAATTTAAGGAGATCAATGAAGCGTATCAGGTGCTTAGCGATTCAAAAAAGCGTCAACAATACGATCAGTTTGGATCGGCGGGATTTGAAAATGGCGGATTCGGAGGCGCCGGACAAGGGTTTGGCGGTTTTGATTTTTCAGGGTTTCAAGGCGGAGGCGGGTTTGATGATTTAGGAGATATTTTTGGAGATTTATTTGGAGGCGGCCGTCGCAGTCGTGAGCCAAGAGGAAACGATATTCAAGTCGATGTTGAGATGAGTTTTCGAGAATCGGTTTTTGGCGCAGACAAAACCATCACACTGACAAAACCCTCTTCGTGCGAGCGTTGTGGCGGAACCGGCGGTGAACCTGGAACCCGCATGGAAACATGCCGAACCTGCAAGGGTTCAGGTGTTGAAGTGAGCGTGCAACGCACCATTCTTGGAAACATTCAAAGCAAGCACACGTGTTCCATCTGTCACGGCGCCGGAGAAGCGCCCAAGACGGCCTGTTCAACCTGTCGCGGATCCGGAATCAAACGAAGCGCGCATTCGTTGGTCGTGACGATTCCGGCAGGCGTGGAGAATGGGGCGATTTTGCGTGTGCGCGGTCAAGGAGAGTATGTGAAAAGAGGTTCGTCCGGGGATTTATTTGTGAGAGTTTTTGTCAAAACGGATCCACGATTCAGGCGCGAGGGATTGAATTTGTATTCGCAGGCGAAAATTGGATTTACGCAAGCGACTTTGGGGGCGGTGATCGATGTAGACACGATTGATGGAAAAGCAGAATTGAAGATTCCGGCGGGAACACAATCCGGCACACATTTTCGTTTGCGTGGAAAGGGGATTCAAACAGAAAACCGTCGTGGCGAGCAGATCGTTACGATTCACGTCACCACTCCGCGTAAATTGGACCGTAAACAGAGAAAATTGATCGAAGAGCTTGATTTGAGGGAGTGAGTCAGGCGAGAAAAAAAGTGTGCGTTTTGTTGTCTTGCCAAAGGGAACAGTGGCGATAGTCCGCTGGCCCGAAGGCAAGATAACAAAACACAAAATGAATTCACGGAAGATATGCTGAAGATTTTAAAAACGAAAAACCAAGCGCGTCGTGGACAATTGGTGACTGTGCACGGGACAATCGAAACCCCCTTTTTTATGCCGATTGCCACAAAAGGCGCGGTAAAGGCGCTTTCGACGATTGACATGGAGTTTCTCGGCGCGCAAATTTTGCTTTCCAACACTTACCATTTAATGCTCCGTCCCGGCATGGAGAACATGCAGAAACTTGGTGGTTTGCACGCGTTCATGAATTGGAATAAACCGATTTTGACAGACAGCGGCGGATACCAAGTTTTCAGCTTATCGCGGATGAATAAGATTACGGATGAGGGGGTCACCTTTCAATCTCCTCTTGATGGGACGAGTCTTCATCTCACTCCGGAACTTTCCATGCAAATGCAAGAAGCGCTTGATTCTGATATTCGCATGCAGTTTGATGATGTGGCGGCCGGAGATTCAACTTATGCACGTTTTGAGGACGCGATGGAACGATCGCTCAAATGGGCAAGGAGATGTAAAACATCATTCAACAAGGGTTTTGATGCCGTTGATCCTTCCGACAGATCGACGTCAATGCTGTTCGGGATTGTCCAAGGGGGCACGCATGAGAACTTGCGACAGCGATCGGCACAAGGACTCGTGGACATCGGTTTTGATGGCTATGCGATCGGCGGGCTTTCCGTTGGGGAACCAAAAGAGGATTGTTATCGGTTTACCCAGTTCACTACGCCATTTCTGCCGCCGGACAAACCGAGATATTTTATGGGAGGTGGAATGCCGGAAGAAATTGTTTACTATCATTCCGTTGGCGTGGATATGTTTGACTGTGTTATTCCAACGCGCCATGCCAGACACGGCACATTGTTTGTCTGGCAAGAAGAACCATCTCACCTTGATTTTGACCAAGTGGCTCGGCAGGTGCTCAACCCGACGTTTTATTCAATCAAGCGCATCACCAACGAACAGTTTCAACTTGAAACCGAACCGGTTGATACGCGATGCCCATGCGAGCTGTGCACAAACTATAGTACGGCGTATTTAAGACACTTGTTCGCGACGCAAGAGCTGTTGGCTTATCGACTGGCGACCATCCATAACCTCACTTTTTACCTTACGCTTATGCGATCATTGCGATCGTGGATTGAAATGTGAAAGTCGGCCAAAAGACATGTCAACACGTCCTCTATCGTATGGGCCAAGAAAAATTTGTTGTGTAGAGTTTGTCGGCATTTATGTGCTAAAATAAAGTTCATTATGATCCTCCAACTTTTTCTTTTGCGCACTATCGGTTTGCCTGTTTGGTGGTATGGCCGTGGATTGGCCGACTTTCTGAAATGGCTTTTTCACGCTCTTTCAAATCTTTCCAAAAATTTGGCCATCCGTATTTGGATGAAGAATTTATTTGTTCCCATGTACGGTGAGACCTCTTTTGTCGGAAGAGCGATCAGTTTTGGGATTCGTCTGGTCATGATTTTGGCGCGAGGCTCCGGGATGATCCTTTACGCGATTTTTCTCTTGGTTGTTTTTCTTGCGTATCTCCTTCTTCCCATTCTTGTTTTCCTTGGGTTGGTCTACCATGCCCAAGCCCTCATTTGATATGTCGCGTTTGACGGTCTTGATCAATAAAAAAAATTATGGCTGGCAGAGAGAACTTTCTGCGCAAGCCATTGAAGAGCGTGCTGTTTTGAAGAAGACGGCAATGTTTGTTGGCGTTTTGTTTTTTTTAATCGCCGGAGCGGCAACTGCCTCTTTTCTTTTCCTTGGCTTTCTTTCTCACTTTTCCTTGATGACTCCGAATTTCGGATCGTTTCTTTTTTTCGTTGCTCTGCTTTTTTTGCTGATCTCCATTTCTCATTTGAAACAAACAAACCTCATGAAGCAGACGATTCCCGTTCGTTCTTTTGACGATCCCGCTCCATCCATCATCCCATCTCGCGAGGTTGATGAAGAGATCGATATCTCGCCCCTTTTTGATTTTCACGCATCCGGAGCCGTGGATCAAGCTTTTGCTCTTGCCAAACAGTTTGGCCATGCCCAAGTCGACCCTCTTCATTTGTTTGTGGCGACACTTTCCGATGAGACGACCGGTGCGGTCATCAGCCGGTTGCAAATTCAATTCGATAAAATAAAAGATCCACTTGGTCGCCGTCTCGCTTCCAGACAACTGGGTGATCCTACGTTTGTGTCCGAAACCGCGGAACAAGTCCTTTTGGCCGCCTTTGTGAATGCTTACATGAACGGACGGCGCGTGGTGAATACGTTTGAAGTATTTTTTGAGGCCTTTTTGCGAGATGAGTTTATTCAAGAATTATTTTTTGATCAAGGCGTCACCGTTGAACAATTCGCCAATATGGTCGCTTGGGTTCGCATTCATGAAAAGATGCGCGAACAGTATGAAGCTTTTCGCCGTGCGGCTCAATTCAAGCCGACCGGCGCGATGAATCGTGCGATGACATCGGTTGCCACACCGGCGCTCGACACTTTTTCCGAAGATCTGACAACAGCGGCCGTGCAAGGTCGAACCGGAATTTTGGTGGAACGTGACAAGGAGTTGAGTGAGATTTTTCGTGTGATCGAAGGGGGACGACAGAGTGTCGTTCTTGTCGGATCAGAAGGTGTGGGAAAGTTGGCTTTGCTGGAAGGGATTGCCGCATTGATGGTGGAGGAACGCGTTCCTGCCGCGTTGCAAGATAAACGTTTCGTTCGCATTTCTTTGCCGCACCTTCTTTCCGGAGCCGAACCGCAGGAAGCGCAAGAGCGTTTGATGTTGATTTTGCTTGAAGTGATGCATTCGGGAAACATTATTCTTGCCATTGACAATTTGGATCAGATCACGAGCGAACTCGCCAATGTTTTGGTTGATTTTCTCTCGCGAGGAAGTCTGTTCGTCATTGCGACCACCACCCCGCAAGGATATTTCGCGACCGTCGAACGTTCAGTGCTCGGTCGGGTTTTTGAAAAAGTTGTTGTTTCAGAACCGGAACCAACTTCCGCGATTCGTATTTTGGAATCGAAAGCGCTTGGCATTGAAGCGGAGCATCACGTGTCGTTTACGTATCGGGCGTTGGAATCCGTTGTCAAGCTTTGTGATCGGTTCATGCACGAAAGCTATCTGCCGAAAAAGGCGATTGAAGTGGCTCGAGAAACGGCGCTCATGGTTTCCAAAGAGCGCGGAACGGACGCACAGGTGACCGTGGAGGACGTCGAACGAATTATTTCGGAAAAAACGGGAGTGCCGACCACTCATGTGGCGAATGAAGAGAAAGATACTCTTCTGCATATGGAAGAACGAATGCATGGGAGGATGGTTGGTCAATCGGAAGCCGTGAATGCGGTTGCCGCGGCGTTGCGTCGCGCGCGAACTCAATTGCGCAGCGAGCAACGTCCGATCGCGACGTTTTTGTTTTTGGGCCCAACCGGCGTTGGAAAAACAGAACTGGCAAAAACCGTCGCGGAAACCTATTTTGGCAATGAAGAAAATATGATCCGTTTGGATATGTCCGAATATCAACAACCCGACAGTCTCGTGCGTTTAATCGGTCGTCCCGGCGAAAACGAAGGGGGACTGCTCACACAGGCCGTGCGCCAACAACCGTTCGCTCTGGTGTTACTGGATGAATTTGAGAAATCCGATGCGAACATTTTGAATCTGTTTCTTCAGGTGTTCGATGACGGTCGGCTTACGGACGCCGCCGGCAGAACCATCGATTTTACCAATACGATTATCATTGCCACTTCCAACGCCGGTTCCTCCTACATTCAAGAGGCGATCAGACAGAAATTGCCGAAGGAGGAAATGAAAACTCACCTTTTGGAAGAAGAACTCAAAGGCATCTATCGACCGGAACTGCTCAACAGGTTTGATGGAGTGGTTGTCTTTTCGCCACTCACACAAGAGGAGATTGTTGAAATCACCCGCCGAATGATCGCGACGGTTGCCGGACGTTTGGAGGCCAAGGGAATTCATTTCCGCGCCGCAGATGAGTTGATCGTATCGTTGGCGCAAAGAGGATACGATCCCGAGTTCGGAGCACGGTCGTTGCGACGATTGGTGCAAGAAGAGATCGACAACGCTATCGCGCAAGTTTTACTGAAAGATGAGGTCAAACGTCGAGACACGATTGTTTTGGAATCCGGAGGAATTCGAATTGAACCAGCGCCGGAATTATGATTATCCAGCTTATTTTTTGGGGTTTGTTTGCCTTTTTGCTCTCGTTTGTCGGGACGGTTTTTGTAAAGCGATATGCTTTTCAAGGCGGACTCATTGATCGTCCCAAATCCCTACGCAACATTCATTCGCGTCCCACGGCGCGTCTCGGCGGGCTTGCCATTTATGTGTCCATCGCGGTTTGTCTCGTCCTTTTGTTAGCGACTTCGACCACTCTGACGGATGGCCGTATTTCTGTTTTGCATTATCTGGGATTTTTGGTCGGCGGCTTGGTTCTGATGATTGGCGGCGCGTTTGATGATCGGTTTGATCTCGCGCCATGGCTCTCGATTTGGTCGCCGCTTCTGGCCACGATTGTTTTGATTGGATCGGGAATTGAGATAGAAAAATTAACAAATCCATTTGGAGGCGTCCTTTTTTTAACCTCCTGGCAATCGGATGTTCTCGTTTTTGTGTGGATGATTTTGATTATCTACACAACGAAATTTCTTGATGGTTTGGATGGACTCGCCACCGGTGTGAGTGCCATTGGGACGCTCATGATTTTGCTTCTGGCGATGACGGTTGCTTATTATCAACCGGATGTGTCTTTTTTTTCCGTTGTGGCGCTGGGAGCGTTTTTTGGTTTTTTGTTCTGGAACGCGCATCCCGCTTCCATTTTTTTAGGGGAAGGAGGGAGTACCTTTGTCGGGTTTACACTCGGAACATTGGCGGTGATTTCCGGGGGGAAACTTGCCACGGCTCTTTTGGTTTTAGGGATTCCTCTTATGGATGTTTTGTGGGTGATCGTGAGACGTTGGCGTGTCGGTGGCGTGAAGCAAATTTTTCGCGGTGATCGAAAACATTTACACCACCGACTTCTTGATTTGGGATGGGGGCAAAGGCGCATTGTGTTTACCTACGTGCTGATCGCGACAGCGTTTGGCATGAGTACGCTTTTTTTACAAAGCCAACAAAAATTGGTTGCGCTCGTGCTTTTGGGGATCATGATGGTTGTGGTTGCGGTTATTCTTGTACAAAAAGAAAAGGGTAGACAGATCTAAGAAGTTCTTAACATCTGGGATCTCTGAAAAAGTGATGGATTTTCGTAAACAGATCGCTCGAACGACTGAAGTCGTTCAGTCTGGCAGGCTGTCGAGCCCCCCGAAGAGATATAGGCAGGGTCTGGGGACATCGCCTATCACTACCGGGTCAACGGGCGCGCGTGAAACGAAAAGACGCACTTTTGCCGAGATCCCTGGTCTATGAAACGAAAATGGATCTATGCATTGATTTTATTGCCGGTGACGGCCACCGTTTTTATTTATGGAAATTTTTTTAGAGAACAGCAAGCGGGAGTACCCTATGAACAAGCGAGTGTGGAGACTGTTGCTAAGGCGATGATTCAATATCCCAACGGGGCGATCGAACTTGCGGATGTTGCCGATACGAATGTGGAGCGAGCGCAAGGTCTTTCCAACCGAGAGACGCCTCAAACCATGCTTTTTCTTTTTGACGAATCGTCACTGCACGTTTTTTGGATGAAAGATATGCGTTTTGCGATTGATATCTTATGGTTGAATAACGGAACGATTGTCGGAATCACTGAAGGAATGCAACCGGAAGATCCTCCGCGAACCTTTTATTCTGCTCCGGTTCCTGTTCGAACGGTTCTGGAGGTTCCGGCCGGAACCGTAAAAAAGTTTGGTCTGCAGATTGGCAACGTGCTTGACATTGAATGGAATCTTCCGTAGGATTCGCACATTAAATCACTTTGAGCACGGTATGAGCAAAATGGCAGTCATTCAAACAGGAGGCAAGCAGTATTTAGTATCGGAAGGACAAATGCTGAACGTTGAAAAGCTTCCTCTTGAAGCGGGCTCGTCGGTTGAATTTGATGCGCTTTTGGTTTCTGATGCTGATGGAACAGATACCAAAGTAGGCATTCCCCTTGTTAACGGCGTGAAAGTGAAGGCAACCGTTCTTGAACAAGGTCGCGCGAAAAAAGTTTCCGTGATCAAGTACAAGCCAAAAGTTCGATACCGACGTAATGTCGGCCATCGACAGCCATTCACGAAGATTAAGATTGATCAAATCGCCGCTTAACAAACGGCGATTTTGTTTCGCAAACGGCTCTTTTTCTTGGTCTTTCTCCATTTCAATCCCAGGGTTAACCCAGGGATAACCCTGGGATTGAAATTGGCGGATTTTAGGAGGGAGTAAGTTATTTATGGAAAAAATGAACACAAAAGCGGTTCTTCGTGTTTTTTGGCGACACATGCGCAAATATCGTCTTGCTTTTTTTTCAACGATCACTCTGATTCTTATTGGAAGTTCGATTGATATCTTTGCCCCACTCTTCTATAAGCAGTTTTTTGATTTACTCTCGGGTTCCGCTCTGAATCCAAAT
>CAYJVQ010000040.1:0-7774 GCA_964373605.1 uncultured Gammaproteobacteria bacterium
CTGTGTCTCTGTCATTCTGAGCGAAGCGAAGAATCTCATTCAGAATGACAACAGGGAAACTCGCTATGGGCTCTTCTTCCTCCATGATATACTTTCTTTATCAATTCGCCTATGGTTAACCGTGAGGATGCAGAAATCCATCGCAAACGGAATTGGATGGCAACAGGGATTACCGCTCTAGTTTTGATATTGTTAAGCGCTTTTGTTTGGCGCGTGCTCACCCTGGCACAGCAAATTCGTCTTGGCACTCTGGATCCATCTACGTATTCATTTGGAGCTTCTTTTTCCACCAGTATACGACTGGCCGCGATTCCGCTTTCTGAACAACCGGTCAACATTCTTTCCTCGGATGATCCTTCGCTTGGACGCACGGATGCTCCTGTTTCGGTCGTTGAATTTGCGGATTTCGGTTGTCCCTATTCTCGTGAAGTCAGTTTTACGCTTCGCGAGCTCGCCTTAAAGTATCCGGAAAAATTTCATTATATTTATCGCGATTTTCCCATAGATGATCTTCATCCGATTGCGCAAAAGGCCGCAGAAGCGGGCGAGTGCGCGGCAGAGCAGGGGCGGTTTTGGGAATATCATGATAAGTTGTTTCAGAATCAGTCGGACTTGTCACTTGAGCGCTTGTTTGAATTCGCGAGTGAGTTGAATTTGAACATCGCCACATTTCGATCTTGTTTGGATTTTGGACGCAAGCGCGAGGAAGTGCTTGAAGATTATCAAAACGGACTTGATGCGGGCGTGCGCGGAACTCCGACGTTTTTTATCAATGGAACAAAGGTGGAAGGCGCGATTCCCAAAGACGTGTTTGAACAATTGATTCTTTCCAACCCGTAAGAGAAACCTTTTTCAAAATTATCTTATGCCTGAAAAACAACAGATTCAGCTACAAGCTATTTTCGAAAATCTCGAAATAACTCTGTTATTCCATCGTTTCTCTCAAACAGCTTTCGCTCGAATCTTTTGTTTTTCGGCTGTAAGCTCATTTTGAAAAAGATCTTATGTGGAAGCGAAGCATTCTCGGTTTCGGACTGGCGATCATGATGTCGATAGCGACGGTTGTTTTGCCTGCCTTTGCGCAAACGGAGACCATGTGTACATGTTTTTGCGGGACAAAAAGCGGAGCCGATAAAATTTCGGAAGAAAAAATGACTTCCGCGCAGTGTGAGCAGAAATGCAAAGCCACAGGTGATTCTCCGGTGGTTTGCGCAACGACGTTGCGACAGTATCCAAGTAACAACTCGCTGTGTTTTGATGCGGCCGCTTGTAACAATCAGAACGGAGAGTTAGCGAAATCTCAACCTTCGGAATGTCCCAGTGGATGGGGCTATTGTTTTCCAAATCCCAAAAAATCAGAAGTGAAGTTGAGTGTCAAGATCGGTGATTTAGAAACGGTGGGGGACATCGGTGTTTTTGTTGCCGCCGTGTATAAATATCTTCTTGAGGCGGCGGTGATTTTTTCCGTGATCATGGTGATGGTTGGCGGTCTGCAGTACGCCTTTGGCGCAGGGGCGCAGGAACAAATCGCAAAAGGCAAAGAACGAATTAAAAACGGTGTGATCGGACTTATTTTGCTCCTTTGCGCGGTTTTGATCGCACAGACCGTTAATCCACAAATTTTGAAGTTGGAAGTTCCAAGACTCTCGTTGATACGAGCGGTAGATTTGCAGAAAGATTCCTGTGAGAATTTGGAGGCACAAAATTACATGATCGCTCTTGCCGAAGGAAGTAAAAAGGAATGTGGTGGAGTGGGTGAGGTTAAATTTGGGCCGGACGGCAAAAAAGTAGTTGATGGACTTGCTTGCGATTTTACGAAATGCAACACTGGAAAATGTCTTAGTTTGGGACAAGGCCAGCCGGCCACATGCGGAATGTGTCGCAATATTTCAAGTAATAATCCACTAACACCCGCAAAACCTTCTCCTTCTTTGTGTCGATCCATGGAGGAAGAGAAGAAAGAAATGTTCCTGTTCCCGTTGTATGATCCACCCAAGAAAGGGTATGCGACAACCTCTGCAACGTATTGTCAGTTTCAGCCAGGGGGCATCACAAATATCTATAGCGACAAGCAAACAACGGCGGTAATCGCTCTTTCTGATGACTCATGTTTTGAAATTTCCCTCGATTGCAAACAAATTAATGAGTGCGAAGATTATGACAATGTCCCCGTATTTTATTGGGATGGAGGGAAATTAAAAGAGTCAACTTTGGATATCGCTTTGCCGATCATGTTTCACCAGATTTGTCAAGCTGATCCATGCATGGCCAATGTTAAGGAGGGATCGGACAATTGTGAGTGGGATGAGATCACTGATTGTGATTAGAATGAATGGGGTCAGACATCTATCATAATGTCAAGTGTTTGAATGAGAGCAGTCTCTGAATGAGTGCCATGACCCCTGTTGACCTTGCGACAAGTTCATGTTAGAGTGCGGGACGCTATTGATCTTGCACTATGCCAGATTACATTTCCATTCGCGGCGCACGTGTTCACAATCTTAAAAACATCAGCGTTAAGATTCCAAAAAACAAACTGGTGGTTGTGACAGGTCTTTCCGGTTCCGGAAAGTCGTCGCTTGCGTTTGATACGATTTACGCCGAAGGCCAACGTCGTTACATGGAGTCCCTTTCCAGTTATGCCAGGCAGTTTCTTGAACTTCAGGACAAGCCCGATGTGGATGAAATTTTGGGTCTTTCGCCGACCATTGCGATTGATCAAAAGTCCTCTTCGCACAATCCGCGCTCAACCGTTGGAACCGTGACGGAAATTTATGATTTTTTGCGTGTTTTGTTTGCACGCGCGGGACGACCACATTGTCCCAAATGCAAAGCGCCTGTAGCCGAACAGACATTGAGCCAAATCATTTCGTTGATTGAAGGAAAATTGGGAAACCATCCGTATCAACTCTTGTCCTCGATCGTTAAACAGCAAAAAGGCGAACACAAACACGCTCTTCAAGCGGCACTGAATGCCGGGTTTACCCGTGTGCGCTTAGACGGAATTTTGATTGATACGGATGAAGCCTTACGCATCAGGCGGGACAAAAAGAAAGAGCATGATTTGGATGTGCTCATTTTTGAATTTCAACCGAGTCTGATTTATTCTACCGAATCCGTCACTCAACAAGTGAAGAAAGCGCTCGAGTACGGCAACGGTTTTCTCACTCTTGTCGATGATGAAGATGGCGACGAATGCGTTCTTTCCCAAACGTTTATGTGTCCGGCGTGCGGAATAAATCTTCCAAAACCTGAACCCCGTTTGTTTTCTTTTAACTCTCCTTTCGGGGCCTGTGAAGAGTGTACGGGTTTGGGAGAAAAGCTTGTTCTCGAGTCCGAGCTGGTGATTCCAAACAAACGTTTGACATTTGCCGAAGGAGCTGTGCGCCCATGGACTCGAATCGCCGGTAATCAAACAAGTTATCAGCGCATGCTGGAAATCGTGGCTAAAAAACATCACATTTCGATTCATACGCCTATTGAAAAAATCGCCAAGTCAAAGCTGGATTTGCTTTTAAACGGCACAGGCGATGAGCTCTACTCGTTTGATGGTCAAGAAGTGCCGTATCCCGGTCTTTTGGCGCAATTGGAGCAGAAATATCGTGAAACGGATTCCGAATATGTGCGAAGTGAACTGGAAGGATATATGAGGCGCATGATTTGTCCATCCTGCCAAGGGAAACGTCTCCAGCCGGTCGTGCTCGCGGTGACGATCGCCGGAAAATCCATTGCCGATCTTGTGAATATGCCGGTTGAGGATGTGGGAATGTATTTTGAAACATTGGTTCAAGAAAACAAGGGCCGTTCGCTGACGAGTGGTCTCACGCAGGACGAACGTTTGGTGGTTGAACGCGTGGCAAAAGAAGTCAATGTGCGTATAGGTCAACTCATCGAGGTTGGACTTGGCTACTTGACGCTTGATCGAAGCGCGATGACGCTTTCGGGCGGAGAATCGCAACGCGTGCGGCTCGCCACACAGCTTGGGACCCAGCTTTCCGGCGTTATTTATATTTTGGATGAACCCTCCATTGGTTTGCATCCGCGCGATAACAGCAAACTCATTAGCACCATCAAACGATTACGCGATCTTGGCAACTCGGTGATCGTGGTTGAGCATGATGAAGCCATGATTGTGGCCGCGGATTATGTTTTTGATATTGGTCCGGGTGCGGGAGAGTACGGTGGAGAAGTGATCGCCGAAGGGACCGCTGTGCAGATGAAAAAAAAGAAGGAGTCCCTTACCGGCCAATACTTATCCGGGAAAAAATCGATTCCTCTGCCAAAGAAATATCGAAAGGGGAATGGGAAGAAGATTGTGATTTTGGGAGCAAAGGCATTCAATTTGAAAAACATCGATGTGGAGATTCCCCTTGGGAAACTCGTCTGTGTTACCGGTGTTTCCGGATCTGGAAAATCCACACTCATTTTGGATATTCTTGGGAAAGAGCTCTCACGAAAATTTTATCGCGCCAAAGTGTATCCGGCTGAACATAAAGCGATTAAAGGTATTGAGCACATTGATAAAGTCGTTGCCGTGGATCAATCTCCCATTGGGCGCACACCACGTTCTAATCCGGCCACTTACACAGGAGTCTTTACCGCGATTCGCGATTTGTTTACTGCCGTGCCGGAATCTAAACTTCGCAATTTCGAAGCCGGGAAATTCAGTTTTAACGTCAAAGGTGGCGGCCGTTGCGAAGTCTGTTCCGGTGACGGGATGCGTCGCATCGAGATGCAGTTCATGCCGGACGTGTATGTGGAATGTTCGGAGTGCCATGGCACAAGGTACAACCAGGAAGTTCTCGAAGTGCATTATAAACAAAAAAACATCGCGGATGTGCTCGCCATGACCGTGGAAGAGGCGCGTCGATTTTTTGCCGATCAATCGGCCATTTTTGAAAAGTTGAATCTTCTGCACGAAGTAGGACTCGGATACATCAAACTCGGTCAACCTGCCACCACTCTTTCCGGCGGCGAAGCCCAACGGGTGAAGCTGTCGGCCGAATTGTCGCGCCGCGCAACAGGACGCACTCTTTACATTTTAGACGAACCGACAACCGGACTTCATTTTGAAGATATTAAACGGCTTCTTGGGGTTTTGCACTTGCTTGTGGAGAAAGGAAATACGGTGGTGATCATCGAGCACAATTTAGACGTGATCAAAGGAGCGGACTGGGTGATTGATATGGGTCCTGATGGAGGAATCAAGGGTGGACAGATTATTGCGGAGGGAACACCCAAAGAAATAGTCAAATCAAAAAAAAGTGTTACAGGGAAGTATCTGAAAGACAAATTTTAGGAACCTCGAGACCGCTCTCAAAACTCGCGGTCTGTCGGCTTGCGGGGGTGAGAGACCTCTTCAACGTCCATTTTAGGACGTTTCAGAGGCTGGCTTAGGGGATGGTCGGTTCGTCAACGAACAACGACCATCCCGTCTGAGAGCTTCGAAGCCAAACGGTTGGCTTTTCAGTGCTCTTCGACTCCCGCGCACCGACATCTCATCGAGTTTTGAGAGCAGTCTCACCTCTGAAAAACTGTGTCTTTTCGATTAATTCGTTTCTTTGAGCTTTCGCTTAAAGCGTCGTCGCGGGTTCGTCAGGAAAGATAATTTTGCGCGGCGGACGCGCGCTGTTTTCACCAGTTCGATTTTTTCGATCACGGGAGAATGGGTCGGATAAATTTTTTCTACACCCACACCCCCACTCATTTTTCGAATCGTGAATGTGCGGGACATTCCACTGCCGTGCAAGCCAAGGATGATTCCTTCAAACACCTGAACGCCGCGGCGTTCTTCGCCCTTGGGAGTCATGTCAATAATGCGCTCATGAACACGCACCGTCTGTCCGGGTTTGAGTTCTAAAGTTTTGGTTGTATTGCTTATCGTTTCGTCTGGCATAGAAATATTGTTTTATTAAAAAAAGCGTTATCACGTTACGAAATTGGTTTTATTTTGTCAAGAATCTGTTCGATAATTTGATCAGGAGTCAAAAGGGTTGTGTCGATGATTAAATCAAAGTTGCCGCGATCGAGATGGTTGAGTCCGTAGTACTGTTGATAACGTTTTTGATCAGATGCCAGACGTGCGTGCACACGTTTTTTCGTTTCTTCGACAGACGCAGAGGGTTCTTCATCCTTTCGTAACCCTTGTTTTGCGGCATCGAAAATACGCTGCGCCGCTTCGTTTTCATCGGCATCGAGAAAAATTTTGAAGGAGTTTGGAATGAAATGCCAAGAGAGCCGACCGTCAATGATGAGATGGTCTTCCTCCTTTCCGAGTTTGGTTTGATAAACATCCACCTCCTGATCTGTGAACGCTTGGGTTTCGCCCAGATGATTGAATTCATCGATCGTCATGCCACGCTCAAGCGCAAGTTTGCCTCGTATATCTCCCATGGAATACCAAGGCATATTCAGCCGTTTGGAGAGAAGTTTTGCAATCGTGGATTTTCCGGCGCCGGGAACGCCTGTTATGGTGATGATCATATTTATTTCATTTGGGACCTCTGCAAAAGTGCGTCTTTTCGTCAACGGGCGCCCGTCGACCCCGCTTACCCTACGTTTCAGTAGGGTTCGCGTGGCTCGACAGCGTTAGAGACATCACTTTTTCAGAGGTTCCATCTGTTTGAGTAAAGATTGCAGTTCTTCCGGCAACGGCTCCACAAAGATCTTTTCCGTTCCATCCATCAGACGAAGGCGCAGTTTATGCGCATGCAGGAAAAGTCTGTCAAGTTCAATCGGACGGATTCGTCTCATGTGTGTTTTTTTATACAACGTATCTCCCACAATCGGATGATCGATCGCACGAAAATGAACACGAATTTGATGCGTGCGTCCTGTATGGAGAATCACCTGCACCAGCGTGTGATTCTTGAAACGTTGCTTGACAAGATATTCGGTTTTCGCTTCTTTGCCTTCTTGCGAAACGGGCCGTGCGACCATTCGGCCGCGGGCTTTAGATCTGGCGATTTTCATTTCAATCATCTCGTGGTCTTTTGGCAGTGAGCCGTAAACGAGCGCGATGTATTCTTTGTAAATGTTTCGATTTTGGAATTGTGATTTGAGGCATTCAAACGCTTCCGGTGTTTTGGCGATGACCATCAAGCCCGAAACGTTTTTGTCCAGTCGGTGTACAATACCCGGACGTCTCGAATCCGGTCCCACAGGTCTTATTCGTCTGTCGTGTTTGAGAAGAGAATCCACCAGGGTCGGTTCCCCGCCGTGGCCTTCGTGCGGATGGACAAGCAGGCCGGCCGGTTTGTTGATCACCATCAAATCATCATTTTCAAACACAACAGACAAAAGAGGCGCGTGGTTCAGGGGCAGGGGAGCAGGAGTCGTTTTGATTTCCGGAATCAAAACCGTTTCAACGGTTTGTATGCGGTAATTTGATTTACAATGCAGCTTATTAACGAGCACGATTCCGGATTTTATTAGTTTCTGAATGTGGGCTCGAGAAACCTTTGATCGCTCCGTCAGAAAAACATCTATGCGTTTGTCTTGATCGTGTGCTTCAACAGAAAAAAGCAGAGGCATAATTAAAACAATATCTGAAAGAACAAACCGAAAAACAAAAGGAGCATCATGGCGGCAATCAGAACGGCCGCAAATCCAATCACTCCTTCTTTATCCTTTTCTTTCATCGCTTTGCGCAAAAAGTAGCTGCCAAAGATGAGGAGGAGAAGACCGAGGATGAAATAGGTCATAGGGACCTCTGCAAACGTGTGTCTTTTCGTCTCACGCGCGCCCGTCGACCCCGCTCACCCTACGTTTGAGT
>CAYJVQ010000041.1:0-7624 GCA_964373605.1 uncultured Gammaproteobacteria bacterium
AGTGTATCTGCTTGTTCTGCGCCTTGCCAAATCGCGCAAACCAAAAAGTTGGGGAATTGTGTACGATAAGGTTACCAAACGACCGCTTTCTCATGTTATTGCTCGCATTTTTGAGCCAAAATATAACAAGTTGCTTGATACGCAAGTGACAGATTCAAAAGGACGTTATGCTTTTCTGCTTGGTCCCAGCCAGTATTTTGCCGTGTTTGAGAAATCGGGATATCGACCGACTCAAGTGCGACCCATTGATTTGAGGGAATCGCAAGGGTCACAAGATTTCGGCGTGGATGTGGAACTGCATCCTGATTCATTGGCGCCAAGAGCGTCTTTGTCTGAACAATCGGTATGATCAGAATTTTTCAGAAAATATTTTTCGTCGCTTTGACCACCATCTTTCTTCCTTTGATGGTCTTTCGTGTTTTTGGAACATCGGCACAAGCGGCCAGCGCGCCAAACGTCGTGACTTATCAAGGCCGTGTGCTTGATGCCAATGGCACGCCACTTTCCGCCACCTCTCTTTCAATGAAGTTTTTCTTTTATACATCTTCATCCGGTGGAACGTGTGTTTGGTCGAATTCTTCCGCGACATGCAATAGCAACACTCCCGCTTCAACAACGGCGCGCACGGTGTCATTGACAAACGGACTTTTTACACAAAATCTTGGTGATACGAGTTCGTCTTTTGCGGCGATTGCGGATTCCACCTTTGCGGATAACGGAACGATCTATCTTGAAGTCATTATCGGAACGGAAACACTGACTCCGCGTCGAATGATTACCGCCGCTCCCTATGCACTGAACGCAGATACTCTTGATGGGATTGATTTATCCGTGATTCAGCTTTGGGAAGTCGGCACCAGCGGTTCATACGAAGATGATTCAGCGGCAATCGTGGGAGTCGATGGGGCGTTTTCGTATGGTTCAGGCGGGGTTGGGGATCTTCGAGTGGCGGATCAGTTGGAAGTGATGGGGGATGGATATTTTGATAACAATCTTGTGGTCGGGGCTTCGACGTCGGTTACAGAAACCATTGCCAACAGCGGATTTTCACTTGGTGGGAACGATCTTTTTGTTGCTTCAGACGCCGGTATCGAAGGGATTTTGTATCTTGATGGAGGCGCTTCTTTTAATCTTTCCGGCACAAGCGATTTTACGGTTGAAGATGACGGAACGATTTTTTTCACTTTTAACGATGATCGTTCGATAGATTATGCAAGCAATCAAACGACAACGGATCCATTCGATTTTTCTGCGGATAGCGTGACCACAGGAAACGCGTTTGATCTTAGTGTAAACGGAATCACGTCCGGTCGCGGAGTGAATATCACCTCCACATCAGGCGTGAATACCGGTGCGGATCTTTTACGCGTTAACGCAACGGCAACCTATACTTCGACGAGTTTAGTGCTTGGAAATATCCTTGATGTTTCTCGTACGCTTACTGCCAACGATGGCAATAGCGGGGTCGTTTCTTCTCTCGGAGTCGGATCTGCCGTTGCATCGATCACAGATGCTTGTACCGTCGTTGGCAATGATGTTTGTACGCACGCGGGACCTGTTCTTTCCTTGGTTCAAAATTCTGCCAATGCTCAAGGCGGGTTGCTTTCGATTTCAAATAACGGAGATGCGATTGGCACTTCGATTCTTATTACCGGTTCACATACGGGCACAGCGATAAGCGTTTCAGATGCCGATTTTTCAACGGCGCTTGATGTTGGACAGAATTTCATTCTTTTTGATGCGATGCGTGAATTTGGAAGCGCGTCCGGAACCATCACTTGGGAAGACACTGCCGGGAATGATTTAATGAGACTGGTTGATAATTCAAACGCGGGAGATTTGACGCTCACCGGCGATCTGGCGCTCAGTGGCGGTGATCTGACCTCCACTTCCTCCACCTTTAATCTGTTAGATGCCACAGGGAATTCCACGACCATTGAAATTGGCGGCGTCTCGACCGATCTTGGAAATACCATTCGTATTGCCACGCAGGGGACGACAGCAGACGTGATTTCGATTGGAAACACAACCGCGGCAACCACCATGGAATTATTTGGCGGTGATGATTGGAGTGTGACGACAGCCGGGGTCCTCACAGGTTCGGATTTTGTTTGTACGGACTGTTTGGATTTTGGAGATTTTGAGGACACGCTCAATCTTGACGTTGCCACAGAGATTGACAATGGACTCACCGACGGCAATCTCTTTTCCATCAATCTTTCCAGTACGGGAGATTTTACGGTTGAAGATGCGGATACCGCTTTTTTCACTTTTAACGATGACCGTTCGATTGATTATACGAGCAATCAAACAACAACAGATCCGTTTGATTTTTCAGCGAACAGTGTGACCACAGGAAACGCGCTAGATTTGACGGTCAATGGGATCACAACCGGTCGTGGAATAAATCTGACGTCAACATCCATTGTAAACACCAGTGCGGATCTTTTCAGAGTTTCGGCAACCGGAATATATGCGGCAGGCACTGCAGTTACAGGAAATTTATTGGATATTAGCCGTTCATTGAACATAAACGATGGAACAGGCGCGGTCAATACCCTCGCTGTCACAACCCCTGTTGTCACCATTTCAGATGCGTGCTCCGGGGAGGCGGGAAGTAATGACGTGTGTTTTCATACAGGACCTGTTTTATCATTAACACAAAGTACGACGAATTCTAACAGCGCCGTCTTACTCATTACAAATAACGGAGATGCGCTTGGAGATACAATTCGATTTGCCGGTTCACATGCAGGAGCGGCTATCGACGCTTCACTTTCATCAATTTCAGAAGCGCTTGATGCCGGACAGAACTTCATTCTTTTTGATGCAATGCGTCAATTTGGAAGCGCGTCCGGAACCATCACTTGGGAAGACACGTCCGGAAATGATCTGATGACACTCGTTGATAATGCAAACGTAGGAGATCTGACGCTCACCGGCGAACTCATCACCGTTTTTTCCACCACAGGGAGTTTTACCGCGGCGACGTGTTGGGATGGAAGCGGATCAAGCTCTCTTCGAGATTGTGTCGGGGCGGTGAATGCTGACTATGCTGAACAATATCCCGTTGCCACAGGTATTTCATTTGGAGATATTGTTGTTCCCGGTACCAAAACGGTCACCACTGCAAACGCAGAAACGGTTGTGCAACTTATCAAATCAACTCGGCCGTATCAAGGTCCGGTTTCCGGCATCGTTTCAAATAACTACGGAGATTTCACAAGCGCCGGTTATAACATACCGGAAAGTGAAAACCCGATGCCGGTCGCGCTTGTCGGGCGAGTTTTGGTGAATGTCACAAATGAAAACGGAGCGATCAAAGTGGGTGATTATCTCACGACCTCTTCAACACCCGGAAAAGCCATGAAAGCGACAGAAGTTGGGCGTGTGATAGGCATGGCTCTTGCCGATTTTAGCGGTACAAGCGGTCAAGTGATGGTGCAGGTACACAATGGATGGTACATGGGCGACATCATTGCCACTGACGGGTCTTCAACGGTTTTGACTGATAAAGTCGTTATGGCACCTCTTGCGACGGCGAATAAAGAAACGCCAAATGTGGACTCGTTCGGTTTTGCTTTGCGCGGTTCGGCTTTTGACGGTTCTCAAGCACGTGCGGTTGAGATGATGTTAAAGACGAGCGTCATTGACACAAACAATTATCGATTGTCTATTCGGAGCACGACAGATTCCGAGGTCGCTTACATCACCAACAAAGGAACCATGCAGATCGCGGGTGATTTGGTGATTTCCGGCAAATTTTATCCTTCAGATCGCGACGCGATACAGACAAACAAATACATTTACTACGACGGATCTCAAGGAGCGGGCGGTGATTTCATGCGTACTAATGCCAAAGGATGGTCAACGAGTTCTTCAGATTTTGCAGAGATGTTTCCATCTGATGAAACACTGCAAGAAGGCGAGGTCGTTGTCTTTTCGGGAATCGGTGAGAACGTGAAGCGTTCGTCGAGTGCGAATGCGCAGCAGATTACCGGTATTGTTTCAACCAGACCCGGGTTTCTCGCCGGTGAAAATACGATTGGGGCACATCCGATTGCGCTTGTTGGACGCGTGCCAACCCGTGTGAGTGCAGAAAACGGAGAAATAAAAGTTGGCGATCCACTCACGACTTCTTCAACGCCCGGGTATGCGATGAAAGCAACCAAACCGGGAACGATCGTCGGGTATGCTCTTGAACCGCTTGCCTTTGCGCAAAAAAGCATTCTTGTTTATGTGAACGTTGGTTATTGGGGTGGCGAGGCCACCTCAACGACACCGGGAACGAACAATCAAGCTTCCGGCTTTGCAAGTGGAACGAACGTCAACTATACGGCGCTTAACATGTCTGGAAATATATACGTTTCCGGTCATGAGATTATCAGTGTTGGCCGTATTTCGGGAATTTCAGATGTGTGGAGCATTGAGCAAGATGGGACGATGAGGACGGAAGGTCTCATAAAGACCATCACTCGTTCGTATACGGATGAAAAAGTTGAAACGATCGTTGTCACCTCGCCGGAAGTCGTTGTCACCTTGACAGGGACGGCGAAACTTTCCGGCGGTCAAGCCGAAGTTCGTTTTGAGCAATTCGCGCCGACGTTCAATGATGTCACAGCCGCCACAGCGCCGCTTCGAGTGATTGTCACGCCAACTGGTCCTGTTTCGCTCTACGTTTCTGAAAAGGATAATAACCATTTTGTCGTGAAACAGTTTGCGGGCGAACAGATGGATGTTGAGTTTGATTGGATGGTGACGGCCTATCGAAAAGGGTATGAGCCGCAGGTGAACGAAGACCGCTGGAACGACCGAACTGATTCGGTTGGGGGATCTCCTGACGTTCTTTCTGTTCCCGCATCTCCGGTGAGTCCGGATGAAACCATAGTCGATTCCACGACCGATGATGAGGGCGGCGCACAAGCCGAGCAACCATCCGAGTCGTTTATCGAAACATCGCCAGCACAAGAGATTGCACCGACATCCGGGACTTAAACCAATCTCTTGCGTTGACGAAACGTTCTTTCGACAACGCCTTGTTTTTACTCTGCAAAAGGTTGTCGGGTGAAGACAGACCCTACGGGTCACACAATTTATAGCAAAAAGGACGGGAACCCCACACTCGTCCTTTTTGCATTTCAACAGTCTCTCTCATCGTTCGCTCATGATATACTTATTTCGTATGAATCCGCATACAAACAATTGGTCGGCGCACCTGACTTCAACAACGCGCGGATTGATTTATTTTCTTCTCTTTTTCCTTCCACTTTTTTCTTTACCTTTCACGATCGATAGGATCGAGCTTAACAAACAGACATTGCTTTTGGTTCTCACGTTTGTTGCCGCGCTTTCTTGGATCGGATCCATGCTCGTGAGCAAACGGTTTGTGTTTCGGCGCGGGTGGATCAATTTTTTCCTCACGGTTCTTATCGTTGCCTTTGGCATTTCTGCTTGGTATTCATCCGCTCCATTTCTTTCATGGGTCGGCGGTTCCACACAGGAATATACCAGTTTTTTGACGATCGTCGGATTGTCGCTTTTGTATTATCTCATCGTCAATACATTGTCTGAACAAAAAGCACATCGGATCGTGTATTTTTTACTCATTTTGTCTGCCGTTTTCAGCGCAGGGTTTGCCTTTGGCGATTTGTTTATCGGTGAAGAAATTTTTAACCCCATTGGAACTTTAAGCAGTGCGGGGGTGTTTTTGATTTCGATGACGGTTTTGGCTTTATCATTATGGATCTCACATCGAAAGTCTGATTCCCTGATGTATAAAGGCACAACCGGTGTGATCGAGCAGGGATTGATCATCCTTTTGTGTCTCTTGGTTTTTGCGTACTTGCTTGCACTGGATGATGGATTCCTTTGGCTTCTTCTTGAATTGGGGCTCGCGATTCTCTTTGCGTTTGTCTTTTTTCGTTCTCGCGATTTTTCATCGGTTGGCCGTTTTTTTCTTCCGATCCTTCTTTGTGTCGGCGCTTTGCCATTTTGGTTTTGGTTGTCATCTCCCTTTTCCGTTTCTCTTCCCTCACAAGTCACTCTGAACAGCCAAACAAGTCAAGAGATTGCAAAAAGTTCGTTAGATCAGGGAAATCCATTTTTTGGTTCCGGGCCCGGAACGTACTTGTTTGTGTATGCAAAAGAGCATAGCGAAGCCGTCAATCAAACGAATTTTTTTGATACGCGCTTTGATCGCGCCGCTTCGTTTTTCTTTACTCTGCTTCCAACCATTGGTCTTGTCGGATCTGCCTCCCTGTTGCTGTTTTTCGTTGCGATGGGCATTTACGGTGTTGTTTTTATTTTGAAAGCGCGTTCGCGGGAATCCGGTTTGTCTGTGTTGATCGCGTTTACTCCGTGGGCGGTGCTTGTTCTTTCCGCCTTTTTGTTTGAATTTAATTTCACTCTTGTTGCTTTTATCTTTTTGTTCAGTGCGCTCATGGGTTCGCAGGTTCTCACCGTATCGCCTCTGACGCGAAAAGAGTCTCTTGCGAAGATTCGTTTTGCGTCTTTTTTTCTGCTGGCGGCCGGTGCGTTTGCATTTTTTGTGGGAATTTTTGTGATTTCACAGAGATATCTTGCCGAGGTTGCCTTTGCAAAAGCGGTTCGTGCGGATCGGCAAGGAACTTCACTTTCAGAAGTGATCGGTTGGCTTGATACGGCCGCAACGCTCAATCGTTTTGACGACCGTTCCTATCGTGTTCTTGCCGAAACGCTTCTTTTGCGAATCAATGAACAGCTTCACAATGTGTCGTCAACAGCAGAACTGACGCAGGAATCCCAATCGTATGTGCAGGCGCTTGTCGGGGCGGCCGTTAACGCGTCTGTGAAAGCGACGGATTTGTCTCCAAAGAACTCCGTGAATTGGTTGGTGCGAGGGAAAGTGTATCGTGAACTCATGAACGTGATTCCAAATGCGTCGCCTTTCGCGATCAGCGCTT
Source organism: uncultured Gammaproteobacteria bacterium (assembly GCA_964373605.1). Lineage (GTDB taxonomy): Bacteria > Patescibacteriota > Patescibacteriia > UBA9934 > GWF2-40-263 > VGKU01. The sequence goes on from CAYJVQ010000041.1 coordinate 6,942, forward strand.
TTGAAAAAGTGATAGAACTCGATCCGGTTAATCCTTCTCACTGGAACGAGCTCGGTATGGCATATTTGGCGGCAGCGGAGCGCGAGAGGCCGCTCATCGTTGCGCAAGATAAACAGCTGGCCAATCAAGCGCAAGCGCTTGTAGACGATTTTATGAAAAAAGGAGAAGCGGCACTTGAAAAAGCGATTGAGCTGAAGTCAAATTATGCGCCGGCCCATTATCAGTTGAGTCTGACGTATGAACGACAAGGACGACTGGATGAGGCGATTTTGAAAATGGAAAGCGTAGCCAAATACAACCCACAGGATGTGGGCGTGGCATTCCAACTTGGACAGCTCTATCTTCGGCGTGCCTTTTCAGGAGATTTCGTTCGCGCAAAAAATGCGTTTGAATACGCCATCACCCTAGCTCCAAGTTACAGTAATGCGAGGTGGTTTTTGGCTTCGATTTATGAACAAGAGGGAAATGTGAAAGGCGCGATTGAACAGATTGAAAAGGTGCTTGAATTGAATCCGGACAATCAGTTGGTGAAAACGCGTTTGGATAGAATCGTGAACGGACAGATATCAAACGAAGCGCTTGCGCCTCTTCCGTAAAGAGTTTGTATTTGCTAGGATTGTTTTCTCATGGGCCCTTAGCTCATCTGGTAGAGCGCTTCCATGGCATGGAAGAGGTGACCGGTT
>CAYJVQ010000042.1:0-7528 GCA_964373605.1 uncultured Gammaproteobacteria bacterium
TCCTATCTGTTCAAACAGTTTGTTTGATCTGTTCTCTCGATCACTAACGTATCGCGAGTTTTGAGAGCGGTCTCAAGGACGCGTAAATAAAAGACCCCAATGTTGCGGACCTGCCACAAACGCATCCGTCCGTTGGAAACCGTTTGCGAGAAAGCGCGCTTGTACTTCCTCTGATGCAACCCGATGATCCTTGGAAACAAGAAGTGAACCCGCTTGAGGATTCCAATCAACAACCAGCACCCGACCTCGAGGATGGACAAGGCGCTTTGCCTCTTCAAGCGGGATATCGCTTTGAACGAGCAGATGAGCAACGTTCACAAACGAAACCAAATCCAAAGATTCAGCCGGAATTTTCACTCCTCCCGATTTCTCCAAATCTCCCCAAACCGTCTGAATGTTGGTTATGGATTGAAGTTGTGCTCGGCTCTCAATGGATTGAAGCGCGCTTTTCAAAATGTCAACGGCATAAACGATTCCGGATGAACCAACGATCTGTGACGCGGGAAACACAAAATGTCCGATCGCGCCCGCCCCAAGATCGGCATACGACATATCCAAAGAAAGGCCCACATCGCGCAGAATGCGTTCTGAATCCAGAATCGCGCGACCGGATGCAATGGAAAGCATGAGAGGAGAAAATTAAGTGCAAAAGGTTTTAAGTAAGAAAGCCGGCGAGACTCTCAAGAATATCAGAAATAACATTGGTCGCAATAAAAATACCGATGAAAGCCACAAGAATACCGAGCAATTTGTAAAAAAATCTTGACCCTCCCGGACCGAATTTATTTTCCGCAAACGGAATTTCACCAAACCAAGACAACACCACATCCGTTTTTTGAACCATAAGAAAACCGACAACCATGACAATTACCCCAAGCGGTATGCGAAAAAAAGGTGGCATATATAGATAGTATACCACGGTCTCGAGGAGTGAAAAAAACGGGGTCTTGTGTGACCCCGTTTTCTTGACAGTCTCTCTCATTTACTTATTTTCTACATACCCGATTCCACGCACAGCCGCCCAATCCATTGGCGTAGATGGAGACCGCTTGAACTTGGTGTTGAACTGACCGATCGCTTTCTTTTCTGTTGCCAAATCACGGGTAAAACGAATGCGATACATCAGCGTGTTCCAAAGCAAATCCTCTTTGGCATCTTTGAAGTTTGGACCATGACCTTTAATCTTTTCAAAAAGCTTGAGCGCTTCAGTGGCTTGCGCTTGTTCTTTTTTCAGATTGCGATAAATCGGTTTCTCGCCTTTTGTGATCCGTTCCACATCCGCAAATTTCACATCCGAGCGTCCGACCGTGTCAAAATAATCACGAAGCACGGCGCGACGTTCACCGGAACCGAGTTTTATCGTCGCTTGTGAAATGCCGTACGTTGTGAAGTTTGTTACCGCGTCCTCTTGTTTGGCAGTCAAAGTCACCTTAAAGGCGCTTGCGTCGGATTTGAGGAGTGAACGATACTTCTCTTCTGCAACCGTATTTCGCACGACGCCAAGCGCTTGAACAACCGCACTCACATCGGTGGGATTCTTGATCAGCAGTCCTGCGATCACACCGGAAACCGGAGTGGCTGGCGCAACAGTCGTGCTATCCCCTGTTGCCGGCGCCGCTGTCACAGGAGCTTTTGTTGGCACTGCCGGAGTTGCGGTTGTTGGCGTGACAGGAACCGTTGTTGTGGGTGAAGTTGTTGTTGGAGAACCACCACCGCCACCACCACCGCCACTGGTCGAACCTGTACTTCCGGTTGTCGCGGTTGTAGACGCACTCACTCCACCAATCACGCCGTAAGTTGAAAAGTGAGTGATCGAGGCGGTAAGAAGATTGTTGGTGGTATCAACGGTTGTAGGTTGAGCTTCCCATGTGCCTGTAGAATCGTTAAAAAGAGAAATCGTCAGTTTGGATTCATCCACTCCTGCGGCCGCCACATCCGCATCTGTGTAAGTAAGTGTGAGGGTCGCCGCTGAATTCAAATCCGATATCGTACTTCCGTTTGCATCCGTTGGCGTAATCTCATAGGTACTTGTCCCAACAACGTTTGCATCCGTTCCGGGATCCACGTGCGCGGCAATGGCGTCAAGTTGTGTCTCCACCATTCCGGTTGAAGAGTCTGTTGTGGAAAGCGCTCCTGAAGGAATGTTCAGTACGGGCGGATTTGTGGAATCAAGATCTTCAAACTTGAGCAACCCACCGCTTGAAAGTGAAAGTGTGGTGGAACTGGTCTTTGCCGTAAATCCGGTAATGGCTGTATCAAGCGATAATGTGGGAGTGGCTCCGGAAAGCGTACCTGCTGTCACGGTCACACTTGACGAGCTTGATAGTTTTCCATTATCACCCACCGCCTTACAGTTCCATGTGTCATTTGAGAGATCAAGCGTGGCTGTCCCTGTTGTTTCATCCAATTCGCCTATGATGGTCTTTCCATCCGATTCTGTACAAATAACCGTTGCATCACCTGTATAAGCCGATCCTTCAGTTTGAACCGGAAACGCGATCGTATCCCCGGCGCTTCCTGTTGCTTGAGTGAGAGCGATCGTACTTGCCAGCGTGAGATTACCGCCGGAAACAGTCGCGGTCGCCGATGCCGGTTCATATCCTTTCTTTGACGCCTTTATCGTGTAAGTGCCTTCCGGAACATTGGTGACCGACAAATTCGCGTTTGTTCCTGATTGATTACCACTCACCGTTCCAAAAGACGCTTTTGTGGTTGATTGCGTAAAGATAACATTCACGCCTTCCAAATTACTGGTTCCGTCAGTCACGCGCCCGCTCACCGTGCGCAAAGTCGGAATAGTTGCGGTGACAGCGGCTGTGCCACCGGCCGTCAGAATGACAGAAGACGGAGTGAGCGTCAGTGGCCCAGTATTTTTACTCCCGCAAGCAACCGTGTAAGTACCGGCTGGAGCTTTAATGGTTGCTGTGCCAGATTGGATCACGGCTCCTGAAAAAACACCGCTTGAAGTTTGGGCGTTACAAAATCCTTCCGTGAGCGCGGTTGCTGTAACGGTAATGGTTCCGGACTCACCGGCTTGAGTAAAGTTTTGTGTCGCGGTGGTTGACCCGGACGCGATGGTGACGGTCGCACTGCCCATTGGACCCACACCAGGAGCAAAGGCACTACAATTCAATGTTGTCGTTCCACTTGAGGCGAGCTTTATTTTCAGGGAATAAGTGCCGCCTGTGCCTGATTGCGTTTGATTTCCTCCATTTGAGCCAAAACAGTTGACAAACGCACCGGAAACACCCGTGCCTGACTTTGTTACGGATCCGGAAATCGTTCCGAAATTCGCCGCGGTTGCGGCAATGTTCTGTCCGGTCAACGACGAAGTAGTCACAATCACGGTTTTGGAACCAACCTCACCATACGAGGGAGAAAAGGCACGCAAACACCATGTGCCGGCCGCAGCGTAAATTGTAAAGTTGCCGTCTGTATCCGTTGGAGTATTTGCAAAACCGCCGGCAGGTTTGGAGTTCGTGAAGTCACACGCATCCGATCCTGTAAGGAGCGTCCGGCGTTCAGCGCCGACTTGCGCATATTTAATTCCATTGCCTGACTCATCTTTCACTGCGCCGGAAATCGTGGTCGAAGACTTGACCATTTTGAGACTCACTCCGGTAACATTTGCGCCTTTTACACTTGCCGTCACATTCGTGGAAGATGGAAGTCCTGGACCGTCCGCACCGACATTATACACTCCGTCTGACACATTGAGTGTGAATGTTCCGTCCGATTTTGTTTGCGCAAACGCCCCAAAACAATCTTTCACCGCTCCGCTTGTAGCATCAAAACATCCAACAGGTTCGGCGTGCACAAACACATTGGCAATCCCTGCGCTGGAACCGTCAACAACGGAACCGGTAATGGTTCGATTTGAAGCCGTCAAAGCAAAAGTCAATGTTGCATCCGCAGACATGGTGATCTTTTGCGGTTTAGGTGGCATAAAGGTGAACGTTGGCATCGGAGGCGGTTCGCCGGATGAAAATTGCTCAAAAGCCATGTGCGGACCCACGCCACATTCATAAGACTTGTCTTGTTGAAGTTTCAGAGTCGTTGAACCAACACCGCTTGAATTGAGAGTGAGCGGCTTCATCGTTGGAGCCGAAAACTGGAAATCCGTCGCGCCCGCACTGCAAAATACATCCAGCGTTTCACTTGCCGGCCCTCCGGAAATCGAAACGGTAAGTGTTTTCGAATCGGCCGCACCTGTAAAATTTTTGAATTTGAAATCCAATCCGGTCTTATTGGCGCTCGCCAGGGTTACCATCTGGGACGGTGAAATGCCGCCTGCATCAGCAAGAGCCGTCGGATCCGGCGGAATCACACAGTTATATTGCCCAGCAGTCAGGCCTGTGATGGAAAATGCGCCATTGACATCCGTTGTTGTTTGTTGATTTCCAACAAACACCGCCGCAGTTCCACTCACCTCGAAGCCGCCCATTTGGTCACAGAATACTTTCACGCTTGCAATAGCCGTATCTGTTGGCACACTGCATGCACCCCCGGCCGTTGTGCCTTTGCAAACGGTTCCGGAAATGGACAAACTTCCACCGGCGCTGATGTTAAAGGGACTCGGATTGATGGTCTGTCCGATCTTTACGGCACTTGCATCTTTCACGACAATGGGAATCTGCAAATTTTGCGCGGCAATGGTCGGAGTTGTGACACGCTCCAGTTCAAAATGAAGTTGCTGGTTGGCGCTGATCGATGCTCCAACGGTTGTGAGCGTCACGGACAACCCACTCACACTGGCCGTGAGTGTGATCGTCCCTGATTCAGGCCCATTGATGTCCGTGTTGAAAAATGATTGGTTTGCCGGAACCAAACGCGTTGCTCCGCCGGCGCCGCTCATTGTAAAGCCGGAGGGAAAGGTGAGAAGAATCGTCGAGCCGACAGCCATGGCACCCGGCGCCGGAAATTGAACATCAATACGAGTTTCCTTGTTTGCCTGTTTGTTCATTGGTGCGGCATATTGCGGACTTGCCCAGAAAGTTCCGGCCGTTTGTCCGGCAGTGCCGCCGAAAAAGTCTCCGCTGGCCGGTGCGCCGCCTCCAAGAAATCCTCCGGTCACGGCCGAATTCAACACCGTAAAGCTTCCGACATTGTTACTGCTTGAGGTATCAATGGCGTTACCAACCAAATCTTTGGCAGAAGTGATGGTGATCTTGCAAATCTGTCCTGTTGGAAGCCCAAGACCTGAAACAGAGAGTTCTTGAGTTTCCGGCTTATAGATGGCGGACTTGCTTGTAAGAGGAACAACGACACCTGTGGGACACTCAAGTGCCACATTGCTTGTGTTCACATTGCCGGTCGTCACCAGATCCGCAGAAAGCATCGCTTCAGAAAATTTCACGACAACTTTAAAGTTGTCGCCGTCAACGAAGAGCACTTTTGGCGCACCTGCAACAGGATCGGTCGCCGAACCGGCTGTGGTAAAACAATTGGAAGCAGCTGTGGCGGCAAACGCATTACCGGCGATATCTTTGACTCCGCTTCCGCCCCCGATGATCTCGATGCAATATTTTGTCGTTGCCGCAAATGTCGTTGCGGTAATAGGATCGAGCCGAACGGAAAGATCGTTTGGATTGTAAACGAAAGAAAACTTTGTTGGGTCTGTAGAACGAGTATCCCCTGCCTCACACCCGGCCGTGCCGGAAGTTGAGTCCGCACATAAGCGAACGGTTGAGAGCGAAAGGGTGCCGGGATCAAGCGCTTCGGAAAACTTGGCAGTCACACTCTGAAACAGAGAGACACCTGTTGCCGCATTTGCCGGAACAGTCGCTCCTGTAACAGCAAGTGTCGGAGCGGTAGAATCGACGCCGGATGCCGTAAAACCGACACAATACTCACCCATGGTGCTTTGGGAAGCGCTATTTTTGACCGCAAGCGCGTGCATTCCGCCGTGCAAACACATGGAATAGAGCGAGGAGGCGGTTAAATTCGCGGCCGGATTAATCGTCAAACGCCGCGTTGTGCTGTTCCAAGAAAGCGCACAGGTAGTTGAATTGGTACAAATTTCCGCTGATGGAACCAAGCCAACCATTGGCTTCAAACTAATAGCGCAACTCTCATTTGTACAATAATTAAGATCACCAAGTGCGGGCGTGCTTCCTGCTCCGGTGTTAAAATTCATGTTTCCTTCAGGACCGAGTGGAAAATCAAGGGTGATATTGGCATTGGCCGGAAAAGCGGTCGCACCGGCTGATGGAACTGAACTGACAACTTTTGGAAAAGTCGTATTGGTTCCGGCGCTAACCGAGCCTGTTCGAAAAATCCTGGTCACAGCGGCCGCAAGCGCATTGCCTGCGTTGTCTTGAACGCCGGTTCCAATCTGGAAACGGTAGGTGGTGCTGGCAACCAGAGCCGCATGATTACAGACGATTTGCGTATTATTGGTCAAATTCACCGATGTACAAAGATTTGTTGTGGTGACTGGCGTTGTGCAAGCCGTTGCATCGGTTGCGCCGGTACAAGAATAGAGCGTTGCGGTTGTGGTGGTAACGGTTGAAGAGCTAAGCGCTTCAGATGCAACCGCGTCAATGAAAGCTTGATCCGGAACAAATTGTTGGCCGTTTGCCGGACCTCCGCCGACAATCGTCGGAGCGGCTGTGTCAATGGTCACGACTCCGCTTTCTTGCAAAGTACCGGTTTGAATCGCTCCGGTTGATGCTGTAAAATCGCCATCAGATCCTGTGGCACGCTGAAGTTTGAAAGCATTTGTATTGGTCGGCGAAGCGCTCAAAACTACCCCAAACGTAAATTCAAACGTTCCACGGCCGGTCATGGATGTGGGAAGACTGGCAATGCCGGGAAGAGAAGTTGTATCAGGACCCGCGCCGTCAATGTCCAAATCCGTTGCCAAACTGTATGTCGTTGCGGTGCCGGGAGTGCCGCAAGCCCAGCTCCAATAAAGATCTCCTGCCGCTAAACTGAACACATCCGCGGAAGGATCATTTGTATCTTGAATAAGAAAACAGGAGGCAAGATCAGCACCGATAACGGTCGGGGCACCGGCAACCGTGAGTTTCGCCGAATTGAGTGTTCCACCGCCGGCTGATTCGCTTACAGCGAAATCCAGAAGCCGCGTACTGCTGTTCGCCTTTGCTGATTGTGCGGTAGGCGTAAATGTAAACGTGCTGGAAAGTGCCGCGAGCGCAGGCAGTGGCAAGAGAAGCGGGTAGACTGCCGTCAAGATTCCCATCAGCAAAATAAGCAATCTGGATGTTGATCCTTGTTTTGCAAATAAATTTGTCATAAGACAATTCTAAAATTAATTTAGATTTTTTGGATTAGCTTGTTATTAGTATAGGCAATTTTGACAAATCTGTCCGAATGCATTTGTGGATAACCCCAAAGGGTGTAAAATTCAAAAAAAATGGCCTTGCATTCCCCTCACTCGGACGTATAGCTCAGCTGGTTAGAGCGTCTCGTTTACACCGAGAAGGTCCCAGGTTCGAATCCTGGTGCGTCCACCACAACAAAACTAGACGGCTTTTTGAGAGCCAATTCGTGGGCGGCCTGCAAG
>CAYJVQ010000043.1:0-7184 GCA_964373605.1 uncultured Gammaproteobacteria bacterium
TTTATGTGATTCACGAAGGGTCCATCCAACCGCTTTCACCACGTATTTCTCCCGACTTTTCAGCAAAGTCGTGACAAGATCGAGCACGGTTTTGATTGGAGGCGCTTTACGTTTTGGCGAAGCGTAATAAATGAGTGAAACGATGGAGGCTCGTTGCTTCCATGGGTTGTTTGATCGGTTCCATTTTTTGAGTTGCGGAAGAATCAGATCAGATTGATGTTCCAGCGCAAACGAATAGATTTTTGACAGGACATCTGAATGTGCCCAGTTGTCGATAAACTCGATCCAGCCACGCAAATAGCTCCATTTTCTTTTTATGTCGTCACCGAGTGACGCTCTTTCCGCAAATCGGAGGGCGGCCATTTGAACTTCGTGAAGTCGGCTGTTTCGAAAAATAAAATTCCAGATTTTCCATTGCTCGGCATTCGGCAAGTGTGAAAAGGAAAAAGCTTGTTTGAGTCTTGACGTGAGATGAATCGAGGAAACGCCAAGGGTTCGAGGAATGTGAAATCGATTGTTGGAGGCTTGGAATGATTTGTTCGCCAATTTTTTCAACTCGCGTTCGACTTCATGAAGATATTTTTTCATATTATTTTTTCAGCGCTTTCAAAAATTCTTTGAAGGTTTTCGTATTGAGCACATCCGATTTTTTTGTCCAGCCGCGCCGGGCTTGTCCGATTCCGATGTCGAGATTTGAGAATTGTTCCGGCGTATGAGCATCAGAGTTGATCAAGAGTTTCACCTTGTTTTGGACGGCTTGACGAATCCATTTTTCCGCCATATCCATGCGTTCTGAACCGTTCACTTCGAGGGCGACTTTGTAAAATTTTGCCGCTTTTATCACTTGATCCATCTCAACCTCATAGCTTTCACGCGCGTTCACGATTCGTCCGGTCGGATGAAACAGAACATGCACGAGCGGATGTTTCAGCGCACGGATAATACGCTCGGTCATTTTTTGTTTGGAGAGTCCGCGGTTTAAGTGGATGGAGACGCAAACGAAATCTAATGTTTTTAATGCGTCGTCCTTCAAATCCAATGTTCCGTCGCTCTTTACATCACATTCCGTCGATTTCAATATGTGTATGCCGTTTAATTTTTTGTTCAACCGATCGATCTCTTTTCCTTGTTCGCGCAAACGTTTTTCATTGAGACCGTTGGCGATGGCGAGACTCTGTGTGTGATCCGTAATGGCGAGGTAGGAAAGGCCGTAGGATTTTGCGGCGAGCGCCATTTCTTCGATGGACGCGCTTCCATCAGACCAATTTGTCTGTACCTGGCAGTCGCCCTCGATCGTTCCATAGGCAATGAGTGTTGGGATTTTTTTCTTGGCCGCTCTTTCAATCTCATCTGCCCCCACGCGAATTTCCGGTGGGATATATTGAAGTCCGAGCGCCGCGTAAACGTGTTTTTCTGTCTTGATGTTTTTTTGTTTTTGCGTTTTTCGAAACAATCCGTACTCCGAGAGTTTCATCTTTTTTTTGATGGCCCGTTCCCGTAATAAAATGTTATGTTCCTTGGAACCGGTGAAGTAGACAATCCCGGTGCCGAATTCATCCGGTTTGAGGATGCGCAGATCCCCATTCATATTGTTGGTATAGCGCACAGCCACTTTTTTCAGACCCTCCTCTAGAATTTCGGAGACGACGGTGAGTCGCTTGAACGCCTCGATCAGTTCGCGAGGTTTCGATGTCGTTGACAAGAGATCGATGTCTCCAATCGTTTCACTGCGTCGACGCAGTGAACCGGCGATTTCCATATGGGTGACACCGGGAACAACCTTGAGTTTTTCAATGATTTGCCGCGCGAAAGGAAGCACGAGATGAATAATCTGTCTGCCGGAATTTTTTTTGAGAAACTCGAGAGCGCGCAAAATGTTTCGCTCCGTTTTATATCCCATGCGTGGAAGATGCGCAATTTTTCCCGTTTTTGCGGCTCGTTCCAAGTCTTTGACGTTTTTTATTTTCAGTTTTCGATACAACATCAAAGCCGTTTTGGGCCCGATCTCTTGCACACGGGTGAGCCCAAGCATGTCAAAAGGGAATTGTTTTTTGAGCGTTTCGTATTCACGGATTTTTCCTTTTAGAATCGCTTCTCTGATTTTTTCTGCCATGTGCTTGCCGATTCCAGTGATGTCACGAAGACAGCTGTTTCCGCATCGTCGGTACATTTCGGCTAATTCTTCGCTGAGTGCGCGTAGGCTTTGTGCCGCCGCTTCGTACGCCTGCGGTTTAAACGGAATGTCTTGTGCATGCAAAAAAAGCGCGATTTCTTCAAAAATATCAGCGATTTTTCGGTTGGTCATTATTTTATGAAACATAGAATTTATTTCAGTATAGCAGGAAAACCCGACTTGCAACGAGCAAAGTCTGATGCTAAACTTCGCTTCGACCTGCGGTAATAGCTCAGTTGGTAGAGCGTCTCCTTGCCAAGGAGAAGGTCGCGAGTTCGAGTCTCGTTTACCGCTCCATCTGAAAATTCTGACAGAAGTCAGAATTTTCAGATTGAGTGAGCAAGCCACCTGCGTGGCTTGCGCCGAGACTCTCAATGAAATCAAAACACCCGAACGATGCCGGGTGTTTTGATTTGCCAAACCTGTGGGGAATATTTTCACGCTGACGGTTTGGCCGCGAGGGTTTGTCCCGCCTCTTCGCGAGCGCGCTTAAACGCCCAGGAGGCGCCATATTTATTACCGATTCTATACTGTTCTTGGGCAAGCATGACAGAGAAATCTCGAAATCGATTTGTCTGCATATCATCAAGACCAAACTCTTCACTAAGCGCAATGATTTGATCATGAAGCGCTTTGCGCCAGTTGTTTGTTTGTGTGTTTGTCATAAGAATATTGTGAAAGAATTTCTAACAGATGTTCCGCGAGCAAACAAGAGACCTCCGGGCTGACTCCCAGAGCGTAGGCTTTTCGCTCAATGGATTGTTTCAGTTGTGGGGGCGAGATGAGTGGAAGCATAGATTTGTTTTTTACGAGTGTATTGTCTCGCGATCCAAAAGATCACAGCGCTCGTTGCTGCCGCGGCGAGGATTCCACCGATGAGCTGGTTCATTTTTTGCTCGCTTGTTTTTCCAGAGTCGACGGTTCCGGTTACCAGAGGCGTTTTTTCTTCCAGCACAACCAGATCGTTTTGTGATCTGGGAGCAAGCTTGATCTTCTCTCCAAATGGTCGGACGATACCGGTCACTTCAAGTTTCATGCCGGGCAAGAGCGGTGACGTATCGATGCCGGTATATGCCACGACGGCAATTTCTAAGGTCTGACCATTCTGTTCAATTTCCAAAGAGTCCGATCCGACCGATTTGATAACCCCTGTTGTTTTAACAAGTGTTCCCATTTGATTTTTTGACAGATCCGTTATGGGCACGTTTAACGCTTCAAGCGGGGGATCCTGCCCCAGAATTTTTATGAATCCGTTTTTTCCAATCTTGATTCTGCGTTCTTGTCCGGATGTGCTCATTTCTCCTTTTAGATGCAGGAATGTTCCGATTTCCATGTTTGGGAAATCCGCGTCGTATTTATAGACTTGAATTCCACCGCTGTTATCTTGAACATAGAAGAATTGTTTCCCGAGCACTCCGGGAACGACCGTGGCGGTTGCCATCAGTTCGACGACGGCTCCATCCTCTTTGTTTTTAGCTTGTGCAACCGTCACGACCATCGTCGCCGTCTGGATTTCTGTCACAACGGACTCTTTGTTATCGGTCGGTGTTATTATGACCGTGGCTGTCTCTGTGGGAGTCGGTTTTGGTTTTACAGGTTCAGGAGTAATGGTTGTTTTTGGTTCATTGGTGTTTGCGATTTCCATTGGAACTGTCGGAGCAGGCGCTTGTTGAGAAGCCGGTACTTCTGACGACCAACTCCAAGTGTTTCCACTACGAATAAGCGTGTCGCCTTGTATGGTTTTTTCATAGGTGATGGTATCAACGAGTTGTTGATCGGGTGCAAAAAGTTCCACCGTTTCTTTATTGTTATTGAGAGCGATTCCGGATTGTGCCGCACTTATTTTGAGCATGGCGTTTGGCGCCAGCGTCGCACTTTCAAAAACGTAAGTTTTTCCGGAAGCATCTTTGAGCATCCAACCGGTCAATGTCATCGCGGTGTTGCCGGTATTTTTGACGGTAATAAATTCTTCCTCTTTATCGTTGCCTGTTGTGTTTGGATAGAGCTCGAAGAGTTGAAGAGTTTTTGGTCCTGGAACTGGTACAGATGCAGGCGCAGGTGCAACAGATGCAGGCGCAGGTACAGATGCTACCGTTCCTGCGGATCCCACGACGCTTCCTGTTGATCCCACGCTGGGTCCTGAAGAATTCGCTTGAATTCCATTAGTTCCTCCAGACTTAACGTTTGGCTCATTTGTTCCCACAACCGGCTTGGCATTACTAAAGTTTTTGTCAGGGTAATAGATTCCGTTTGTGGTGAGGAAGGTAAGCGCGGGCTGGTTTGTGTTGACATAAGAAGAAAGGAATGATTGAAAGAATGGATTTTGGATGAGATCTGGCGAACCCAGAATGAGTATCTGTTCATTTGTATACTCTTGCGATGAAGTCAGTACGACCAGAGGTGGAGATTCAGTTATTGTCGCCGCACGTACAGGAACGGAGCCAATGCTAATCACGCCTGCGGCCAGGATGAGTGACCCAAGAATTCGTTTCATAAGAGGATGTTAAGGATAAAGGTGCTTTTTAAAAGCTCATGATCGGCCGATCAAAACAAAAAACCTCCCGCAACTTCAGCAGGGAGGTTCTTTATTACTTTCATTCAAACACGAAATGATCGACTTGTCAATGGGACGTCTGTGTACAAGATTGGTGGGCAGGGAGGGATTCGAACCCTCATGCCTTGCGGCACCAGCTCCTAAGGCTGGCGTGTAAGCCAATTCCACCACCTGCCCGACCAGGCCACATCCTAACGGATTTTGCAAGATAACAAAAGAGACTGCTCTCAATAAGAGCCGGGCTCGACACTCACAGACTTTTTGGGTACGCTCAAATTGACGATATGCGTATCATTCTCGTGCATGGGTTTAATGCAAGCCCACAAATGAATTTTCATTCATGGCTAGCCGATCAGTTGCGTGATCGCGGATTTGAAGTTGTGGTGCCGACATTGTCTCTCACCACCACAGAAGAGCTCAACTTGCCGCTTATCATTGAAGAGATGAAATCTCAAGTTGGATATCTCAAAAACGATGACATCTTGCTTGGTCATTCGCTCGGGGCGTTTATCATTATGCAATATTTGGAAGCGGTGGAAATGATGGAAACGCCACGTGCCATCATTTTGGTTGCCGCTCCGTGGAAAGTATTGCGTCCCGAAATACGACGACTGTTTTTAATGGACTTGGACGCGGAAGTGCTCATGTGGAAAGCGCGAGAATTTGTGGTTGTCCATTCCAAAGATGATTCCCTTGTTCCCTTTGAGCATGGGAAACGTCTCGCGGAAACATTGAAAGCGCGTCTTGTAGAAACTGATGGAGACGGCCATTTTATGAGTGTCTCTTATCCCGTGCTTGTTGAGACGATTGTAGAAATAGCCGGACGTCCATTTGAGTATGCACCAGGGAAAAGTTTGACGGATGATTTTGGCGGAATTCGATAGAAAATGTTTAAAATTCACCCCTTGACACGCATTTCAGTATAGATTAAACTTCTCGTGAAATATGTGTAACAAAACGACCATCATTGCCTAAATCGCGATCCAACGTCGTTCATTTTACACAGACGAGATCGCCGTACAGGCGGTTTTTTTGATCCTTGGGGTCAGAGTAGCGTGATCAACACGAAACTCTGAGAGACTGTTGAAAAACTTGCGAGCTGTCGGCTTGCGGGGCCCTGCCACCTTTTCAACGTAGAATTTATCTACGTTTCAAAGGATGGCTTTAGGGGATGGTCGGTTCGTCAACGAACAACAACCATCCCGTCTCAGAGCTTCGAAGCCAAACTGTTGGCTTCTCAATGCTCTTCGACTCCCGCGCACCGACATCTCATCGAGTTTTTCAACAGTCTCTCTGATCCGAAGAATAGCTCCGATTCGTCCTATCGGATTCAGTCGGTCATTACAACAAAAGATGAAGTAGTAGTAGTAAGAAAACCATGGGCAGCTATTCAAATTTATGAATGGTTGCAGAGCATCTAATAAGAGCATACGGAGGATGGCTAGACAGAACGTGCCGATGAAGGACGTAGCAGCCTGCGATAAGCTTCGGGGAGGTGGCAAGCAACCTTTGATCCGAAGATGTCCGAATGGGGAAACCTCATGCGGGGAAAGCTGCATGATCCTGTTTTGAATACATAGGAACAGGAAGGGCACCTGGGGAAGTGAAACATCTCAGTACCCAGAGGAAAAGAAAAAGTATTTTTCGCTTTACGTTTCCACGTTGCAAAGACCGGTCATTGACCGATCAAGCACGTTGCGTGGGAACGAAAAGCGAATCCATTCCCTTAGTAGCGGCGAGCGAACAGGGAACAGTCCAAACCACGATCGTGAAGCCATGGCGTGAACAGAGACGAAAGTTGAAGTGAACGCGGTGGTGAAAGATGGAAGTCGTTGCGATCGTCGGGGTTGTAAGGTAATCACATTGTCTTCTTCCAAAGGCAGGTGAAGGGCGTTATCTATAGCGGAAGCGACTGGAACGTCGCGCCAAAGAAGGTGAAAGTCCTGTACGCGAAATAGGTAGCCCTTTCATGGTAATTATCCTTGAGTACTACGGGGCTCGTGAAACCTTGTAGGAAACTGCCGGGACTATCTGGCAAGACTAAATACACGTTCTGATCGATAGTGAACAAGTACCGTGAGGGAAAGCTGAAAAGCACCCCGGAAGGGGAATGAAATAGTATCTGAAACCGTATGCTTACAAGGAGTTGGAGCCCGGTCATTCGACCGGGTGACAGCGTTCCTATTGAAGAATGAACCAACGAGTGTGCTGTGCGTCGCTAGGTTAAGTCCTCCGGGACGGAGCCATAGTGAAAGCGAGCGTTAACCCGCGTTATCTCCGCAAGGAGAGAGTGGCGCGCACACGACCCGAAACCGGGTGACCTATCCATGCGCAGGGTGAAGCGGGTGTAACAACCCGTGGAGGCCCGAACCCATGAGCTGTGCAAAACTTTGGGATGACGTGTGGATAGCGGAGAAATTCCAATCGAACTCGGTAATAGCTGGTTCTCCCCGAGAT
>CAYJVQ010000044.1:0-7137 GCA_964373605.1 uncultured Gammaproteobacteria bacterium
GTCGGTCATCGCGCGCAGACACTTCTTGGAGTCACTGGTTCCTTAAAAACTATTACCATGGCCAATGTCATCCACAAAACACACCAGACAACGCTTGTCATCGCGCACAACAAGACACTCGCCGCACAGCTCTGCAATGAGTTTCGAGAGTTTTTTCCGGAAAATGCCGTGGAGTATTTTGTCAGTTATTACGATTACTACCAGCCGGAAGCGTACTTGCCGCGAACCGATACGTATATTGAAAAAGAAGCCATGATCAATCAAGAGATTGATCGTCTGCGTCATGCGGCCACACAAGCGCTTTTGAGTCGGCGTGATGTGATTGTGGTCGCGTCCGTGTCGTGCATTTACAATCTTGGATCGCCAAAAGAGTATGAAAAGACGGTGTTGCATTTGCGTGTTGGGAAAAGTCAAACGGGAAGAGATCAAAGGGAAGGCGTGATTCGGCAATTGATCGAGATGCAATTTGAACGCACCCATGCGGATTTGACGCGTGGGCATTTTCGCGCGCACGGAAATGTGATCGAAATCATGCCCGTGAATGAAGAAACGATTTATCGCCTTTTGATGGAGAAGGAGGATCTCATTTCCATTCAACAGCTTGATGCGATCACACGGAAATCGCTTCAGATCATGCAAGATGTGTGGATTTTTCCGGCAAAACATTATGTGGCCTCGTTGTCGCGTCAAAAAGAGTCGTTGCGCGCGATTCGACAAGAGTTGAAAGATCGGCTGGATGAATTTGAAAGATCGGGAAATATTCTTGAGGCGGAACGTTTAAGCCGTCGCACGCGATACGATTTGGAATTGATCGAACAGATTGGTTATTGTAACGGGATTGAAAATTACTCTCGCTATTTTGACGGCCGCGCACCCGGGGAATCGCCCCAAACGCTGTTGGATTATTTTCCGGACGATTTTCTCACGGTGATTGATGAATCTCATGTGACGATTCCACAAGTGTACGGAATGTATAATGGCGATCAGGCGCGAAAAAAAACGTTGATAGAGCATGGATTTCGTTTGCCTTCGGCTTTAGATAACCGTCCTCTCCAATTTTCGGAATTTGAAAAAAAAATTCGTCAAGTGGTTTTTACGACCGCGACACCGGGACCGTATGAAAAAAAAGTTTCCACACAAGTCGTTGAACAGATTATTCGTCCAACCGGTTTGGTGGATCCGAAAATGAGCGTTCGACCTGTGACTCCCTGCGTCTTGAAAAATTATCCGGGTCAGGTTGAGGATCTCATTCAAGAGATTCAAACGCGAGTCGCAAAGAAAGCACGTGTGCTTGTGACCACGCTGACCAAAAAAATGGCCGAAGATTTAACGGTGTTTTTGAAAGAGAAGGGTCTCAAAGTTCAATATTTGCATTCGGATGTTCTCACGCTTGATCGCATTACCGTGCTTTCGGATTTGCGAAAAGGAACGCATGATGTGGTGGTGGGAGTGAATTTATTGCGTGAGGGATTGGATCTTCCCGAGGTTACTCTTGTGGCTATTTTGGACGCGGACAAAGAAGGTTTTTTGCGTTCTGAAACGTCGATCATTCAAACCATCGGTCGCGCGGCTCGACATGTGGAGGGTGAGGTGATTTTATACGCGGACAAAATGACGGGATCGCTTTTGCGCGCCATCAACGAAACCGATCGTCGTCGGAAGTTACAGGTGGCCCACAACAAAGCCCACCATATCACTCCACAAAGCGTGAAAAAAGAAATAAAAGATATTCGTCGCCTGTTGGAAGGAGAAGAAAAGTCTGTGAAGGACGTGTTGAAACTTGAACTCACGGCGAATCCGCATGAAATTCAGGAAGTCATTGAAGAAAAAGAATATGAAATGAAAGAAGCGTCGCGAAAATTGGATTTTGAAACCGCCGCGATTCTGCGGGATGAGATTATTCAATTAAAAAAACAGGGAAAAGATCCCCGGAAGAAATCCTATGCAAAACAAAATGACGATCAAAGGCGCACGAGAACATAATCTCAAAAATATTTCCCTTGAGCTTCCGCGCAATAAACTGATTTGTTTTACCGGCGTTTCGGGTTCCGGTAAGTCCAGTTTGGCGTTTGATACTATTTTTGCGGAAGGGCAACGGCGCTATGTGGAATCTTTATCCGCCTACGCACGTCAGTTTTTGGGACAAATGGAAAAGCCGGATGTGGATGAAATCGAGGGTCTTTCACCGGCCATTTCCATCGATCAAAAAGTGCATTCGAATAATCCACGATCCACCGTGGCAACCATCACGGAAGTGTATGATTATTTGCGTGTGTTGTTTGCGCGTGTGGGACGGCCGCATTGTGTGAAATGTCGGCAAGAAATTCAGAAATTGACGAATGAGGAGATGGTGGATGTGGTGCTGTCGACTCTGTCATCCAAAACGACCGGCATCATTCACAAGGATCATTCAGTAAAAGTTCTCGCGCCGGTGGTGCTTGGACGAAAAGGCGAATACTATCAGCTTTTGTATGATCTTTATAATTCCGGTTTCGCGTGCGTGCGCATTGACGGAAAAGAGCATCGACTCGATCAGCAAATCAAATTGGCACGGTACCAGCAACATACGATTGAAGTGGTGATTGATACCATCCCTCTTTCTGATGACTTACTTGGTTTTCGCCAGCGTTTGGCTGAAGCCCTTGAAACAGCGATCGATCGCGGCAATCATGTGGCGACCATCGTTTATCCCGGCGGGAATGAACAAATGTTATCATCCAAATTCAGCTGTCCAAAAGATGGATTTTCGTTTCCCGAAATCGAGCCGCGCCTGTTTTCATTTAATTCGCCTTACGGGGCGTGTTCGGCGTGCACAGGACTCGGAACCGCAGAATTGTTCAGTGAAGAATTGTGTGGAAAGTGTTCGGGGGTTCGTCTGCGAGAGGAGGCGTTGCATGTTTGGTTGCCAAGGCGGAGTGCAATGACGGATGAGAGGCACGGTGTTTCGATCGTTGAGGTAACCAAAATGTCCATTGATGAAGCGATCAAATATTTTGCAACCATCTCCCTCACCGAGAAACAGCGAGAGATCGCCGAGTCTCTTCTGAAGGAAATTCAAAATCGACTCCAGTTTATGTTGGATGTCGGGCTCCACTATCTCACGCTCGATCGGATGGCCGGATCGCTTTCGGGTGGAGAAGCACAGCGGATTCGTCTTGCGTCTCAAGTCGGGACGCGACTCGTTGGCGCCATGTACGTCCTTGATGAACCCACGATCGGCCTTCATCAACGCGATAATGATCGGCTGATAAAAACGCTCGAACATTTGCGCGATCTTGGCAATACCGTGATTGTCGTTGAGCATGATGAGGATACGATTTTGGCGTCTGATTATATGGTTGATATTGGGCCGGGTGCCGGTCGGCATGGTGGTGAAATCATGGCGGCAGGCGCAACACCGAAAATTTTTGAAGACAAAAAATCGCTGACGGCGGCTTATCTCCGCGGCGATGAAAAAATCGCGGTGCCTTTGAAACGTCGAACGGTTGGAAAGGATGCGATTAAAATCAGAGGGGCCTCGCAAAATAATTTGAAAAACATCGATATAGACATCCCCCTTCGTCGTTTTGTTTGTATCACAGGCGTTTCCGGTTCCGGTAAATCAACTCTGGTGTACGAAACGATGTATAAAGCGATTGCCAAACGTCTCTATGGAAGCAAGCACACTCCCGGTGCGCACAAAGCGGTGCTTGGGCTTGAATATATCGACAAAGCGATTTTGATCGATCAATCCGCGATTGGCCGTACGTCCAGATCAAACCCCGCAACGTACACCGGTGCGTGGGGGCCGGTTCGTGATTTGTTTGCGTCAACGGCGGAGGCGCGTTATCGCGGCTACAAACCCGGACGGTTCAGTTTCAATCGTCCGGGCGGTCGGTGCGAACACTGTCAGGGACATGGCCAGATTGCGATCGAGATGCATTTTTTGCCAACGGTGTATGTGACTTGCGAAGTGTGCAAAGGGCGACGCTTTGATCGTGAAACACGTGAAATCGAATATAAAGAAAAAAATATCTCTCAAGTGCTTGAGATGACCGTGGAAGAAGCGGCTGATTTTTTTAAAGATATTCCCCTGATTTCAGATAAACTTTTTTCCTTGAACGAAGTCGGTTTGTCTTATGTGAAATTGGGACAGCCCGCACCGACTCTTTCGGGCGGAGAGGCGCAGCGTGTAAAATTGGCGACGGAATTATCCAAACGTCAAACCGGCCGCACTCTGTATTTGTTTGATGAGCCAACCACCGGTTTACATTTTGCCGATGTGAAAAAATTACTCGAGGTTCTGCATCTGCTTGTGGATAAAGGAAACTCGGTCATGATCATTGAGCATAATCTCGATGTGATCAAAACAGCCGACTGGGTTATTGATCTTGGGCCGGAAGGTGGAGATCTGGGAGGCGAGGTGGTGTTTGCCGGCACGCCGGAAGAAGTGGCTCGACACACGAGAAGTTATACAGGGCAGTACTTACAACGCGTCCTGCGTCGATCGTAAGAACGAGAGCGAGACTGTTGAAAAACTCGCGATTTGTGAGCGGTCTTTAAGAACAACGCATTATTTCACTATCAGCGTACCTTCGAGTCCTTGGGCGCGATGCGTGCCGATATCGCAATAGAATGGATAAGAACCCGGTTTTGTTGGCGCGTTGAATGTCAAAGCTTCTCCTTCTTTAATACCATGTGTGAGATTGAGTTCATCAATGACGAAGGTGTGGAATCCGACGTTTTTGACAAAGTCGATGCGAATTTTTTCTCCCGCCTTTGCCTCAATGATTTTGGGCGTGAAGAGAAAGTTGCTGACTTCCATGTTTACTTTCACCGTGGCGCCCCCCAGCACGACATCCACGATCGGAACACCGTCTTCTGTTTCGGGTTCTGTTGTCTTGAAGGTGATTTCCGCGCCATCGTCCGTTGTGACGGTTGTTTCACCTTGCGTTTCAACATTCACCGTTTCTTTTTCCGCTTGTTTTGGCTCTTCTGTTTGAATTTTCGCACATCCTGCGCCCATCAGCACCAGTACAGGAAACAAAATAAGATATTTTTTCATAGTGCTGATAAAGTAACATATCTCTATGATTCCTGCCAATATCAAGATTCTGCACGGCAAATTGCCTGATGAACCCGGGGTCTATTTTTATTTCGATCGCAAAGATCAATTGCTTTACGTAGGGAAAGCCACGTCGCTTCGATGGCGCGTAGGTTCGTATTTTACAAAGGCGCATTCCGATCGTCTGGGGGAAATGGTTTCACAAATTTCTCGGATTGAATATGTCATCACTCCAACCGTTATTGAAGCTCTGGTGTTGGAAGCGAATCAGATTAAAGCGAAAAAACCGAAATACAACATCTTGATGCGTGATGACAAAAGTTTTTTGTACTTGATCGTCACCAAAGAAGATTTTCCGCGTCCTCAATTGGTCAGAGGACATGAACTTGAGCAAATGGGAACAGCCTCCATCAAAAAATTTTTGCGCGTGTTTGGTCCGTACACTAGCAGTGTTTCCTTGAAGAAAGCCATGGACTTGATTCGTCGCGCCATTCCATGGACGTTGTGCCAACCGCCAAGCATCACCGGTCGGACACGACCTTGTTTTGATGCGCACATCCGCAAATGTCCGGGAGTGTGCACGGGAGTTATTTCAAAAACGGCGTATCGACGGATTATGCGGCAGTTCATTTTGTTTTTTGAAGGGAAGAAAAAACAGATTGTCCGTTCGATGGAAAAACAAATGAAAAAGGCCGCTGACGAGCTTCGTTTTGAAGATGCCGGCGGCATTCGCCGTCATTTGTATGCCCTTCAGCACATCTCGGACGTCGCGCTGATTTCCAAAGAGGATTCGGATTTGCCGTATACGTCGCCGGCCACCAAGGGGATGATTGATTTGCAGGGACGCATTGAAGGGTATGATATAAGCAATATTTCCGGAACATTCGCCGTCGGATCCCTGGTGGTGTTTGAAGAGGGAAAGCCGTCAAAAGACAAATACCGGAAGTTCAAAATCAAAACCGTTCGCGGAGTAAATGATGTGGCGATGCTCGAGGAGATGTTGGTGCGTCGCCTTGCACGCGCAACGAATTTTCCAAACGCCTGGCCGCTTCCGCAACTGATGGTGATTGATGGAGGAGAAGGGCAAGTGCAGCGTGCCCAACAGGTTCTGGATGAGTTTCAAATTTCGGTTTCCCTCATTGGGATTGCCAAGGGGTTTGATCGTAAGCAAGATCGTTTGGTATTTGATCATTCAAACCTGGAACTTTTGCGTGTCGCGAAGCGAGGACAGGAGCTCTTTCAGCGCATCAGAGACGAAGCGCACCGTTTCGCGGTCCGATATCATCGTCAGGTTCGATCAAAGAATTTTCTCTCGTAAAGCTTATTTTTGTGAGGGTCAAAAATTATCCACAGCCAAGTGGGTTTTTTTGTTGACAGGTGTCTTGAGGTGGAATAAAATGGTCGTAGATGGAACAAAGTGGGGATCGGAATGTGCGGGACTATTCCTGAACGTTCCGATGCTCACTTTTATTTACCAGACCTCTAATCAGTGAACCTCCATCTCGCCCAATATGTTCATCGGTGAATATAAACATTCTCTGGATGACAAAGGTCGCATTGCGATTCCGTCAAAGTTTCGCCATCAGCTGACAAAAGGGGCGGTTGTAACTCGAGGATTAGACACGTCCCTCTTCCTGTTTCCCAAGAAGGAGTGGGACAAGCTTGCACAGAAGTTGGCGAGTTTGCCCCTGGGGCAGTCCAATAGTCGAGCCTTCGCCCGTCTCATGCTTGCGGGTGCCATGGACGTTGACATGGATAAACAGGGGAGGGTCGTGTTGCCGGAATACCTCCGAGAGTACGCCGGGATGAAGAAAAATTTGATCCTGGCCGGATTGTTTAATCGTCTGGAACTTTGGGATGAACAAAAATGGCAAACGTACAAGAAAAAAGTGGAAAGCGACGCGGATAGCGTTGCGGAAAAGTTGGGCGAGCTGGGATTTTAGTGGACAGCGGATTGTCAGGCCGTGACAGTGCCTTATGGTCGGCTGTCCAACCCTTCGGCAGTTGCCGATGGATGTTTGGAGGACGTGTGACCCAAATAAGACCTTTTGCACAATTAATTTCGAGCTGGTTTGGATGACGTGCGAGCAAAG
>CAYJVQ010000045.1:0-7024 GCA_964373605.1 uncultured Gammaproteobacteria bacterium
GCTCCCATTCTCGGAACCGGCGTTGAAAAACGTTCGGCAAAAGACTCCGGCCATGTGGTGATCGCAGAGGAAGCGGGAGAGATTACCGCGGTTGATTCCCATGTGATAGAAATGACGGATTCAAAAAAGAACGTGACTCGCTACGAGTTGAAAAAGTTTTTGCGTTCAAACAATTCGACCGCGATTAATCAGCGTCCGGTCGTTGAAAAAGGACAAAAAGTGAAGAAGGGCGATGTGGTGGCGGATTCCTCTGCGGTCGATCACGGCGAATTGGCGCTTGGTCAAAATTGTTTTGTTGGATTTATGTCTTGGGACGGATACAACTATGAAGATGCGGTGATTATTTCCGAGCGGTTGGTGCACGATGATCGTTTTACTTCTGTCCATATTGAGAATTATACGATTGATGTGCGTGATACCAAACTTGGACCGGAAGTTGTAACTTCTGACATTCCAAACGTTTCGGAGGAAAAACTCAAGCATTTGGATATTGAAGGGATCATTCGCATTGGGGCGGAAGTGAAATCAGGAGATATTCTCGTTGGAAAAATTACCCCAAAAGGGGAAACCGAACTTTCCGCGGAAGAAAAATTACTTCGTGCCATTTTTGGCGAGAAAGCTCGCGATGTTCGCGATTCTTCCTTGTATCTCGAACACGGTGAGCATGGAAAAGTTGTGGACGTGACCATCTTTTCCCGCGAAGCCGGCGATAAGCTTTCTCCCGGCGTCATCAAGTCCATTCAAGTGACGATTGCGGATTTGCGCAAAGTGCAAGTGGGAGACAAGGTTGCCGGACGACACGGAAACAAAGGTGTGATTTCGCGAGTGGTGCCGCTCGCGGATATGCCATTTATGGAAGACGGAACGCCACTTGATGTTATTTTGACTCCGCTTGGCGTTGTTTCGCGTATGAACCTCGGCCAGATTTTGGAAGTCCATCTTGGACTCGCCGCAAATGCGCTCGGGTACAAC
The DNA here is from genome assembly GCA_964373605.1 of uncultured Gammaproteobacteria bacterium. Lineage (GTDB taxonomy): Bacteria > Patescibacteriota > Patescibacteriia > UBA9934 > GWF2-40-263 > VGKU01. The sequence continues at coordinate 973 of CAYJVQ010000045.1, forward strand.
GTGACCACACCGGTACTGAACGGAGTGACAGAACATCAAATTCACGAAGAGTTGGAAAAAGCGGGATTTCCACACAGCGGCCAACTTCCCCTTTTTGATGGACGCACGGGTGAAAAGTTTGAGCACTCCGTGACGGTTGGATATATGTACATTCTCAAACTTGCTCACATGGTGGAGGACAAAATGCATCAACGTTCTATCGGTCCGTACTCGCTTATTACCCAACAGCCGCTTGGTGGAAAGGCGCAGTCCGGAGGACAACGTTTTGGAGAAATGGAAGTGTGGGCGCTCGAAGCGTATGGCGCTTCCCATACGCTCCAAGAAATATTGACAATCAAATCGGATGATGTTCCGGGCCGTTCCAAAGCATACGAATCTATTATCAAAGGCGATTTGATCAAGAAAGTAAATATCCCCGAATCGTTTAATGTGCTTGTTCGAGAGCTCAAAGGATTATGCTTGGATGTGGAGCTTCTCAAAAATAATCACAAAGTCGATTTACCGGGAGAGAAAAAGTCGAAGTAATCACCCCATTTTATGTTTAAAAAACAAGACACCCTGAAATCAACCGACTTTGATTCCATTCGCCTTCGCCTTGCGTCTCCGGAAGTCATGCGTTTTTGGTCTTTTGGAGAAGTGACCAAACCCGAAACGATCAACTATCGTACGCAAAAACCGGAAAAGAGCGGTTTGTTTGCGGAAGAAATTTTCGGTCCTTCCAAAGATTGGGAGTGTTACTGCGGAAAGTACAAAAAAATTCGGTATAAAGGCATCATCTGTGACAAGTGTGGCGTAGAAGTCACACATTCGGTCGTTCGTCGCGAGCGTATGGGTCATATAGAGCTTGCCGCGCCTATCACGCACATTTGGTTTTTGCGCGGAGTGCCGTCGAAGATTGGCACTGTGCTTGACATGTCCATTCAAAATTTGGAAAAAGTGATTTATTTTGCAAGCTTTATCATCACGGATGTGAATGAAGAAGCGAAAGAGCAAACCGTCGAACAAGTGAAACAGGAAAAAAAGAGCAAAGTGAAAATGATTGAAGGCGAGTTTAAGCGTGACATTGGCCGGTTGGCGCAAAAGTATGGGGAGGATGAGAAAAAAATAAAAGGAGAGACAAAGCATTTGGAGGAAATTCGCGATCAAAAATTTGAAGAACTTGAAGCGGATTTCGAACAGGTGATGAATGATCTCAAAGAACTGCACGTTCTCTCGATTATTTCGGAACAAACCTACCATGATTGGTCTCTCAAGTACGGCCATATTTTCGAAGCGGATATCGGGGCTCAAGCCGTGCACAAAATGTTGAAGCGGACGAACGTCCTGGAAACAATGATCAAACTCGAAGACGAACTCGAGCACGCGACAAAAACAAAGCGCGATCGTTTGTTGCGGCGATTGAAACTTCTCAAATCGCTTCATATCAATAACATTAAGCCGGAATGGATGGTCCTGAAGGTTGTTCCGGTTATCCCGCCGGATTTGCGTCCGATGGTTCCGCTCGATGGGGGACGATTTGCCACTTCGGATTTAAACGATTTGTATCGTCGCGTGATCAATCGCAATAACCGACTCAAGCGGTTGTATGAACTCAACGCGCCGGAGGTGATTTCGCGTAATGAAAAACGCATGCTTCAAGAAGCCGTGGATGCCCTCATTGACAATAGCGCACGTCACAGCAAGACCGTTATTGCCGCCACAGGAAAGAAACGCCAGCTCAAATCACTTGCCGACCAGCTCAAAGGGAAACAAGGACGATTTCGCCAAAACTTGCTTGGAAAGCGCATTGACTATTCAGGTCGCAGTGTGATTGTCGTTGGCCCTTACCTCCAGTTGTCTCAATGCGGACTGCCCAAAAAAATGGCGCTGGAACTTTTTAAACCGTTTATTATTTCCAAGCTCATCGAACGTGAATACGTTCACAATATTCGAAGCGCGAATCGGTTTATTGAATCCGATCGTCCGGAAACGTGGGATATTCTTGAGGAAATCATCAAAGATGCTTACGTTTTGCTTAACCGCGCTCCAACCCTTCACCGACTGGGCATTCAGGCGTTTCGGCCAATTTTGATTGAAGGAAAAGCCATTCAAATCCATCCGCTCGTGTGTGACGCTTACAACGCCGACTTTGACGGAGACCAAATGGCCGTTCATGTTCCGCTCACCGAAGAAGCTCGAGCCGAAGCGCGAGAAATTATGCTCTCGACGAAAAATTTGCTCAAGCCGGCTCATGGCGGTCCTGTGACCACACCGGGAAAAGATATTGCGTGGGGTGTTTTCTATCTTACGATGGAGCTCAACGCCATGCCAACAGAAGAAAAAGGCCTCCCCTCCTTTCCTGGAGAAACCGAGGCGCTCTATTCCGTGCAGGCCGGAAGGATGAAGTGGCGCGATTGGTGCGTTGTGCGTCGGGAGAACGGGATGCGTATGATTACGAGCCCGGGGCGCATTCTTGTCAATCAACATTTTCCAGACGAAGTGCCTTACATGAATCAAACGCTTGGAAAAAAGGAGCTTGCCAATATCGTCAAATACTATTTGGAACTCAACGGACCGGAAAAGACTTCAGAATTTTTGGATCGCCTCAAGAGTCTTGGCTTTCAGGCGGCGACTGAATCCGGATATTCTTGGGGAATGTCCGCGCTTCCCAATATCGAATCAAAAAAACCTCTGATCCAAGAGGGAGAGACTCGCGTACGCGAGGTCGAAGATTACTTTACCCAAGGGCTTTTGACCGCATCTGAACGTCATTCATCCATCATCAAAATTTGGAGTGAAATCAAGGATCGCATCGCAGATGAGTCCAAAAAAGCGCTTCCAAAAGACAATCCGGCTTATACGATGATCGAATCCGGCGCTCGTGGAACGTGGGGTCAGATGACACAGATGGTTGGAATGAAAGGATTGGTGGCAAACCCATCCGGAGATATTATCGAACTTCCCGTGACGTCTTCCTTTAAAGAAGGTTATGATGTGCTCGAATTTTTCATTTCTTCGCACGGAGTGCGAAAAGGATTATCCGATACCGCTCTTCGCACGGCAAACGCGGGATATCTCACACGACGTTTGGTGGACGTGGCTCAAGATGTCATTGTGCGCGAGACCGATTGTGGTGATGAGCTGGGCGTGGTGCTGACAAAAGAAGAATCAGATGAGATCGGAGAGCCGCTTTTGGTGCGTATCCTCGGGCGCTTTACTCTTTCGGATATCAAAAAGCCCGGGACGCGCAAAGTGCTTGTGAAAGCGGGTGAACTTGTGACGGAAGAGCATATTCGGTCACTTGAATCCGTGGAAACGGAACTGTCAGAAGCTCATATGCGCAGTGTGATGACTTGCCATTTGCGTCGCGGCGTTTGTCAAAAATGTTACGGTTATGATCTTGCGTATAACAAGCTTGCAAAACTTGGAACCGCGGTTGGGATTATGGCCGCCCAGTCTATTGGTGAGCCGGGGACGCAGTTGACCATGCGTACGTTTCATACGGGAGGTGTCGCAGGCAAAGACATCACTCAAGGTCTTCCGCGTGTGGAAGAACTTTTTGAAGCGCGCAATCCAAAAACAAAAGCCATCATGGCGGAAGTTTCCGGAAAGGTGACTGTGGAAATCGCTCAACGAGACATCGTTCAAGCCGGAACTGGCAAACAGATTGTGGATATGCGCCCGGGACAAAAATCCGTAAAGATTGCTTATCAAAGTCTTGATGAGGAAGCGGTGGTGGTTGGAAAGACGGCGAAAATTCTTGTCAAAGACGGGCAGAATGTAATGGTTGGACAAGCGCTTGCGGAGAAATCATCAGGCACGATCGAATCGCCGGCCGAAGGGATTGTGGCGCTCAAGACAGCCGGGGTGGTGACGATCATTCATGAAATGGAGAAAATTCGCGAATACATTATTCCTCCCGGTTACACTCTGTATGTGAAAAACGGTGACGACGTGCTGTCCGGGGACGCGCTGACGGATGGCAGTTTGGATCTGCAAGTTCTTTTTAAGCACAAAGGACAAGGCGCGGTGCAGAAGTATCTCTCAAAAGAAATTCAGTTTATCTATACCAGTCAAGGCCAAAAGCTCAACAATAAACATATTGAAATTATCATTCGTCAAATGTTTTCTCGCGTGCGCGTGATGGATCCGGGAGATACGGATTTGCTACCCGGCGAAATTATTGAGAAGGCCACATTTCAAGACGCCAATGATGATTTGGGTAAAGGGGTAAAGCCGGCAATAGCCGAGCCGTTATTTTTGGGAATCACAAAGATTTCTCTTTCTACGGACTCTTGGCTCTCGTCCGCCTCTTTTCAAGAGACGGCTAAGGTTCTTATCAACGCGGCAGTGACCGGCAAGGTGGATACGCTTGCAGGACTCAAGGAAAACGTGATTATCGGACGGCTCATTCCAACAGGAACAGGGTATAAGGGCATGCAACAAGAGTTGATTGGTACGTTTGAAGATCGATCCGACGAGGATTTCGAGATACCAAAGGAAATGGAAGGTGAAATCGAGGAGACGTTTTCAGATAACAAGCAGATTAAAGAGGATGTTGAGAAATCGAATTCCGTCGCAGAATAAAGGATAAAGCGAGTTTTTCAACAGTCTCAAAGCGTCGTCTGGAATTGACGGCGCTTTTTTGCTAAGATGAGGGTCTATGAAATTTCGTCAAGCTTTATTTTGAGATGTCGATCCCAAAAAAATTCATCCCAAAAAAATGCTCAATATGTGATTGAACGCATCGCGGATTTTGGAAATGATAAGGAAGCACGATGGGCACTGACGTTTTATAGAAAACCCTTGTTGAGAAAAGTCATCACGAAATCTCGTTGCGTTCGACCGCGTACAAAAGCTTTATGGATGTTGATTCTCAAAAAATAAGTGAGTGGCACGATGAGACCTTGCCGCGCCAAACAAAAAAAGCGCTTGATTTTTTGTCTCAACAAACATGGTTGAAAAAATCGAATTGGTACTTGGCTGGTGGGACGGCCCTTGCGCTTTACACGGGGAATCGCAAATCTGTTGATCTGGATTTTTTTACGAAAAAGAAAAATTTTGATACCAAAAAATTGCTTGCGCATTTTTTAGAGAATTCTCGCTGGCATACCACTCTAGAAGATACCGACACCATCTACGGTGAATTGGAAAAAGCAAAAGTCAGTTTCACAGAGTTGTCTTGGTATGGAAATATTCGTGTGTTGAAACCAAGAGATATCGCCGTGATGAAACTGATAACTATTTCTCAGCGAGGACGCAAACGCGTTTTTTTTGACTTGTATTGGTGCGCTCATTACCTTGAACCATTGGAAAAATTGATCAAGCGTCTGAAAGTCCAATATCCATCGGTTGCGCATAACTATCATCACATTTTAAAAAGTTTGGTGTATTTTGAAGATGCGGAAACGATCCGGAGCCAACCATTTTTTTTGATGCAAGTTGGAAGAAAGTCAAGAAGTTTTTTCTTAAGGAAATTCCGGTTATTGTAGAGCATCTTGTGCGTAACTGTTTTATGTCTAAACAAGGATATGTGTTGTTGGGTCTTGATCCGGGATACGGACGCATGGGATTTGGAGTCATTTTTGTGAACGGTTCGCAGAGGGAGTTGATTGATTATGGTGTGGCTGTCACGGTGAGCGGAGATGCGTTTGAAAATCGGCTCTTGAGTTTGGCGAACGATTTGCATGCGTTGTTTCAGCATCATAAACCGCATGTGGTGGCTGTTGAAAAATTGTTTTTCGGTAAAAGTTCCGCGACCGCCATGAAAGTCGCGGAAGCGCGTGGAGTGGCGATGTTGATGGCCGCACAAGCCGGAACGCCTGTGTTTGAATTTACTCCGGCACAGATAAAAAAAGCACTGACAGGCGACGGCAGAGCGAGCAAAGCTGGTGTGCAAAAAATGGTGAAGGAGCTCCTTCATTTGCCACAAGTTCCAAAACCTGACGATGCCGCAGATGCTCTTGCGGTGGCGATCACCGCCGCAAATAAGAAGTGGTAATAGGGGGAAAAGGAGTTTTCGTCATCCGTAACCCGGTAACGGAAATCCGTTACCGGGTTACGGATGACGAAG
>CAYJVQ010000046.1:0-6932 GCA_964373605.1 uncultured Gammaproteobacteria bacterium
ATAATTTAAAGAAAATAAGGCAAATCAGGCGGTTCGAGAAGCCACCGCGGAGCCAGAGAAAAACGACTGACTTTTGTCAGTCGTTTTTCTCTCGTGGGGGGAGTAAGCCACCGACGTGGCTTGCGTTGGATTCAAACGCGGGCGAAGGATGTATACTAAAGTCGAGGATGAAGGTAAGGTGATCAAAAAATATCTAGAATGGGGGGTCAGGTCGGGATTCGGGAATGAGATCGTTTGGATGCCGTTGAGATCAATGAGAGATGTCATCTGAATATTCAATACACAATATGTCGAGCTGTATAAAAACAGCACACCAAAATTCCCGAATCCCGACCTGACCCCGATGTGTTCTTCCTGTCGCCGTTTGTTTGAGAGGGCTCATAAAAAAGGTATGAAAACGGACATCAAAGATTTTTCATACGCGTGCGCGGACTGCGGTTTTCATTACCGCGATCCGAAAACCGCCAAGGAGTGTGAAACTTGGTGCAAAGAACGACGCGTCTGCAATTCCGAAATACGAAAACAGGCCTACGAAATGCAAAAAGGCGCTTGACCGAAAATGCTTTTGGGGTCAGGTTTGCTAATTTGGGGTCAGGTCTTGCTAATGACTTTAATTAAAAAGCGCTCGGACGAAGTGCCGAGCGCGAGGGGGTGGCCAAGTGGCCGCTCCCCGGGTGGACCCAGGGGCGTTAACAGCGCTCCCAGGCCCCACCAGGCAAACCTTCCTATCAAACAGGAGGGCTCGTCAGTGTCCGAGGAGTAGCGCCACAACGGTCTCACACAATCCGACGGGTCGTCAAGGCGAACCGAAGTATTTTCGTTGAGTTGCGCAGAGTTCTGGCTGCAGGGCCAGGGTCTCCAGGAAGCCGCAATATGGAGACGGCAACCGCAAGCGGACTGGGAATTGACCCAAGAGATTAAATCAAAAAGATCAAAAAGTCATTAGCAAGACCTGACCCCAATGCTCCTAATGCACTTGCTGGCATGGGGTAAGGTTACCCATCCATGAAACGCGGGGATCGGTCACTCATCTCGAACGCTCGTTCCGGGTCCGCTCCGCGTGAGAAGTGCTTGCACTACGCTCCATATCGCTATAGAGTGGCAGTGCGTGTTGCCATATATGGCAACCATTACTGGCACGTCATGTGCTTGGCAGTTCCTCGACTGCTGTGACTTCCGAGAAGGGAGTTGCGGCCATGACCCACGTGGGCTAGCATTACCTGTCCCTCGCGTTGATGCAAGTTAATGATGTCCGAAGAGCAGACGGCACCTCTGGTGAGCCAGAATCAAATCGTGCAGGGGCAGCAGCCAACCGAGTACCCCACGGTGCAGGTAGTCATCAACGGAGTCTTGTACGAAGTGACCGACTTTTCCGCGCTGATGGAAGAGAACAGACGTTCCAAGCGTGAGGCTAGAGTCTCACTCGGCGACCCCATTGCGGAACCCCACTCAGGCGGTTCCTTCACACGTTAAACGTTCATGCTCACGCTCGCCCGACCCCATTGGGTTCGGGTTTTTTTGTTGGCTCAAAACTCCAAAACCACCTGATCCTTCAACGGTTTCCCCATGAGACCGTTGACTTATCGCCTTGATTCTGGTTACATGGTCGTGAGGATACAGAGGAGGACGCCATGAGCTTTAAGATAACATTTCCTTTCGTTACGTACGACTGTCCATGCTGTGAACAGTCGTACAAGGTGCAGACCGTGATTGTAAACAATGCGATGACAGAGGAAGGTAATCCCATCGAGCTTCCCGGAGGTCGCGTCTGGGTGGACATAGTGGAATATCACGAAACCCCGGAAGGCGAACGTTTGGTGCTCTGCTCGACCTGTAACAAGCCATGCTGTCCGCGTTGCGTGTGCATTTTCGGTGAAGGACTTGTCGTTTGCACCCGTTGCACCACATGTCGTAACTGTAATCATTCCGGAGAGAGTTATGGAGGTTAGAAACGGAGGTTTGTAACTCGACTCATGTTTCGATGAGTGTCTGGAGTCTGCACTTCCATCACTTCTACGATCGGCAGAAACCGATCGTTTTTTTGAATAATGAGTCAGGCCTTCGATTGTCGTTTTAGTTCAGATGATTGATGTTGGAAGGTCCAACCCGCGACCCCGACAATAGATCATTCCGGAATCCGGACCCCACTGTGACCCCATGGTCAAAACTGTTATGATAGACACATGTCTGAATCGTCCAATGCACGCAAAGGTTCAATCGTTCAAAGATTTTCCGCCGTTTTTGTGTTTTTTTTGGGTCAGAGATTTTCAAACGAGCGTTTCACCGGTTTGCCGCTCACCATACTTTTTGTTTTCGTCTTGGCGGCGCTCTTTGGTATCATCCAGGATTATCTCTCTCACGGCCCTCTGTTTGCGCTGGATATCCGCCTCTCAAATCTTTTGTACTCACTGCGTCGTTCTGATCTTCTCCTTTTTTTCTACGGAGTGACACTTCTGGCAGAGGCGAGCGTGATCATTGTTTCAGCGCTCGTCTTCACGTTGGTTCTCTGGTTCAAACGTCAGCGCATTTTGGTTCTCGGTGTTTGGCTGTCGCTCATGGCAAGCGAAATCATCACCTCTGCGCTCAAGCTTCAATTCCATCGCGATCGTCCTGTTTACCGCGTGATCACCGAAGATACTTTTTCGTTTCCAAGCGGTCACGCAACGATCGCGGTGGCTTTTTATGGATTTATCGCCTATCTCTTTTTGCGTCAATTAAAATCACGGAAAGCAAAAGTTCTTTTGATGTCCGGTTTTATTTTTTTGGTGATTCTTATCGATAGCAGTCGTCTTTATCTTGACGTTCATTTTTTGAGTGATGTTTTGGCGGGAAATATGATCGGATTTTTCGGTCTGATTGTCTCCATTGTTGTCGTTGAATGTTTTGAGGTCTTCATGACTTTATCAAATCAAAAAGATCAAAAAGTCATTAGCAAGACCTGACCCCAAAATAAAAAAGCGCCATCAAGTTGAGGCGCGAGAGTGAGAGAGGGGAGGAGTGGCTGAATGTTCAATTAGGTTTCGCGCCTTCTCCCATGTAGAACTTCACCCACTGGGCGGTTTTACCCTTCAACCATCGGGTGTGCGCGGATACGGATCCTGTGAACCCACCCCAGGAGATGGTCTCGACAGAGTAAGCGCTGATCTTCAGCTTAAGATGGTATTCCAATCCGTCATTACTCGGATCTCTATCAAGCTCCTCTGTCGGCTCCGTTTTTTGCAATTCGGACGAAACGATTTTGCCGGAAAACGCCAATGTGACATCTTCCTGGTTAATCGGTTCTTTCGAATATTCCATGTACTCCTTGCGTGCACGCATCCAGGACAGCAGCTCCTCATCTAGCACGATTACCACAGAGATCAAAAGAGTCAAATCGTTCGTCTTATGATCGGTGATAGCCGCCACTTCCGGACAAAACTCCATCAATATGTAGCTGAACAATATCCAGAACTCTTCATAGATCCGGGCTCTAGAGGATGATGTGGACGAGGAGTATTTCTCTGGAAGCCCACCGCGCGAACACTTCAGGGTCAGCTGGTTATCCGGGTGAAAAACCAGATCGGCATTCGTGAGCCGTGCCCTGATGAGACGTTCCTGGACGTGCGTTTCCAGTAGGTAGATGTCATACATAAACTGGAGCAAGGCGGTGTTGGTGATCTGCGTTCGCTTCTGGATCTTGTCGAGCGGTGACTCCCCGCGTGCAGCTGTCAGAAGAAGACAGAAAGAAAAGGAAAGCCATGCAACAAGCAAGCGATGGGAGTTGTTACGCATGGCGAATCTCTCCGAGCAGGGACGCCAGAGCCACGCGACCGTCGTTGGAATCGTGATGGAGGTTGCAGAAGCTCGCCTTATCTAGTTTACGTGCGAGAACGAGTTGATGATCCGGCGTGAAAACGGTCATGTCGCCGTTGTTCTGCATGTGGGCATATCCGCGAAATTGTGTGTCGGCAAACCGCATTGTTCCATCTTCTTCAATAACCAGTCGCCCACCGTATGGAAGAGCGATGTCATCGTTCACAAGCAGATCGTACTGGATTGCGCGAATGCGAAGGACATCCCCTTTCATCCGACCACTGGAATCAAGTGAGATGTTGGTCACGATCGGCTTGGCTGGCACATAGGGCTTCCACCCTTGAGGAGTATGGGATGTATAGAATCCTCCGCCGTAAGAACGGTTCGCGGAACCGTGATAGGCCGAGTAGAGACTTTGTCCCACGGCAGCCAATACGGTACCCACGGCGAGGAGCCCGATTGCTCCTCCCACAAGGACAGTTCCAAAGCCGAAGCCAACGATTCGGAAAACGATTCCGAAAATATTGGCGTCAGCCGGAGAGGCTTGCAACAGGAGTGTTCCCGCGAGTGTTGCAGGAATCGCCTGAAGAAGTTCTCGTCTGGAGAGAAACGTTTTATTGTCCGCCACGGTTCACCTCGATTGTAAGGTACGTTAAATTTAACGTAGCACAACGGTAATGAGAAAGTAAAGAGTTATGGGGTCAGGTTTTGCGAATGACTCTATGGTATAATTTGCGTGTCTTCATGACTTTATCAAATCAAAAAGATCAAAAAGTCATTAGCAAGACCTGACCCCAAATGTATGGCAATGGCCCTTTCGATTCGGGATTTGTCTAAAACGTATACGAACGGCACTCAAGCGCTCAAAGGTGTTTCGTTTGATGTTCAAGATGGTGATTTTTTTGCGCTTCTTGGGTCAAACGGAGCCGGAAAAACAACTTTGATCGGTATTCTGTGCGGATTGGTGATTAAAAGCGGTGGGAAAGCCATTGTTTTTGATGTTGATCTGGATGCCCAACCGGAATATCTACGCCGTTTTATCGGGGTGGTTCCGCAGGAGTTTAATTTTAACGTTTTTGAGAAGGTCATGGATATCGTTGTGGATGCGGCCGGGTATCATGGGATTCCATTCAGACCCGCTTGCGAGCGTACAGAAATGCTTTTGAAAGAATTGGGATTGTGGGAACAACGCTCGACGGTTTCTCGCGCGTTATCCGGAGGAATGAAGCGGCGCTTGCTGATCGCTCGCGCTCTTGCGCACCAACCGAAATTATTGTTGCTCGACGAACCTTCTGCAGGCGTTGATGTTGAGTTAAGGCGAGGGATGTGGAAATTCATTCAGGATCTGAATAAACAAGGGATCACGATTGTGCTGACGACACATTATCTGGAAGAGGCGCATCGTCTTTGTAAGAACGTGGTGATTTTACGACAAGGCGAAGTGGCGGAACAGGGAAGTATTGCCGAGTTGCTTACACGAGAAGGGAAAACGACCCTTGAAGATTTATATTTGCATGTAACCAATCGCCTATAGACCCTTTGCACAATTACCTTTCGGCTGGATTTGGCGTCTTACGGCCTGCGACCGATTCAAAATTCGTCTATGTACATGAAGTATCTCTGCTCATTTTTCATCGTTCTTTGCTCGCACGTCATCCAAACCAGCTCGAAATTAATTGTGCAAAAGGTCTTATGAATGCTTTGACGAATTGGATTGGGTATCGCACGATATTACGCAAAGAGACCGTACGTATTTTTCGGATCTGGCCTCAAACGATTCTTCCATCCGTCATCACGCAATTTCTCTATTTTTTGATTTTTGGCAATTTCATCGGTTCACAACTTTCCCTGATTGCCGGCGGAAATTACAGCGCGTTTTTGGTTCCGGGATTGATCATGATGTCATCGATCACGAGCGCCTTCAGCAACACCGCCAGTTCTTTTTTTGGTTCGAAATTTATGCGCAGTATCGAAGAGTTGCTTGTATCGCCTTTACAATCCTGGACGATACTTGCGGGGTATATCAGTGGGGGAATGATTCGTGGAATCGTCGTTGCTCTGGCGGTTTTTCTCGTGTCGCTTCTGTTTGCTCCCATTGAGATCATGCATATATTCACTCTGTTGTTTTTTTTGATCATCACCTGCATGATCTTTTCACTTTTGGGATTTCTCAATGGTCTTTTCGCCAAAAAGTTTGATGACGTGAGTCTCATTCCGACCTTTGTGTTGACGCCACTGACTTATCTTGGTGGAGTCTTTTACGATATAAATCAACTTCCATCTTTTTGGCGGGCCATTTCTTATTTCAATCCGATCGTGTTCATGATCGACGGATTGCGTTATGGATTTTCGGGCGTTTCTTCCACACCTGTCTATGCCAGCGCACTTATTTTGCTTGTGGTTGCGTTCATTTTAGCATTCATCAGCATCGGACTCATCAAAAAAGGAATCGGATTGAAAACTTAAGCACCATTTTGATTTCTTATGTCAACACATGAAAAAACAGCCGTATTTTCCGGAGGATGTTTCTGGGGCATGGAAGAGTTGTTTCGTAAACTTCCTGGTGTGATGACTACGGAAGTTGGATATACAGGCGGGACGAACGATCATCCCACGGATCAAAAACACCCCGGCCATGCCGAGGCGCTTTTGATCCGTTACGATCCAAAGCAAATCTCGTATCGCGCTCTTTTGGATTTTTTCTTTCGCGTGCATGATCCAACAACTTTAAATCGTCAGGGAAATGACATGGGCACGTCTTATCGTTCTGCTATTTTTTACGCCAACGAAGCGGAACACAAAGAAGCGCAGGCCTTCATCGAACGTGTGAATAAATCCGGAAGGTGGGCGCATCCTGTCGTGACATCGCTCGAGCCGTTCATAAAATTTTGGTTGGCCGACAGTTCTCATCAAGATTATCTTCAAAAAAATCCTGACGGCTATACGTGCCATTTTTCCCGTTTCGATTCTTATTTCACCTAATTTTTCACGTTTGGGGTCAGGTCTTGCTAATGACTTTACACGTTTGGGGTCAGGTCTTGCTAATGACTTTATGATAGAATATGATAGAATGCTTCCGAACACACAGCGAGTTTCCCTGTTGTCATCCTGAACGAAGTGAAGGATCTCAAATTTCGCTT
>CAYJVQ010000047.1:0-6726 GCA_964373605.1 uncultured Gammaproteobacteria bacterium
TGTCAGCAACCGCGAGCATGGAACGTTCTTGAACCATAGGGATTTTCAACAGTCTCTAATGTAGCACACGCCATCGTTTGGTTTTTGAATAAGGTCGGCAAGCTTGAAACGTCACGACATCTCCGACATGGAAAGCACCCTTTTCATCATGCACATGATACTTACGGCTACGCACATACCGCTTGCCATACTTGGGATGAACCACGGTGCGGTCAACACGAACAACGATGGTCTTTTCCATCTTATCGGACACAACCGTTCCGTTGAGCCTGCGTTGTATTTTTTTTGATTCTGTCAACATAGAGTTACAGAGACTGCTCTCAAAACTCGCGCTCCGTGAGTGAGCGAGAGAACAGAGCAAACCAACGGTTTGATCTGTTCCGAGCGAACGATCGGAATATGGAGTCCTATCCATATCTGTCGGCTTGCGGGGGTGAGAGACCTCACATCGAGTTTTGAGAGCAGTCTCGATTAAGAAGCCAGCAAGGTGAATAAACGGGCAATCATTTTTTTTGTCTCTCGAATTTGTCGCACCTGCTTGAGTTGATTGGCCGAATTCTTAAATTCGAGTTCCTTCAGATGAACCCGAGCTTCTTCTAGGTCCTTGCTCAAAGACTCTTTGGATTTCGCGCGAAGCGTTTTCATGTCCATATTATTCATTCTCACGGCCAATCACTTTTGTTTTTACCGGAAGTTTGTGGCTCGCAAGTTCGAGCGCACGGCGTGCCAAATCATTCCCGATACCCCCCATTTCAAACATCACGGTTCCAGGCCGCACAATGGCCACATAGTGATCTACGGCTCCCTTGCCTTTCCCCATCGGCATTTCCGAACCTTTGGTCGTAATCGGCTTGTCCGGAAAAATACGGATCCAAATCTTGCCGCCACGCTTGATCGCACGTGTCATGGCACGGCGAGCCGCCTCGATCTGACGAGAGGTCACCCAGGCGCCGGTCGTCGCTTTCAGCCCGATCGATCCAAACACCACGCTCGTTTTTGTGGATGCCACACGTTTGTTTCGAGCGCGACCTTTATGCCATTTGCGATGTTTGACTTTTTTTGGAATCAACATAATCTTTCGCTCCTTATGGATCTCTGCAAATGCGCGAATTTTCGCCAAACGGGCTGTCGATCCGCGCGAACCCTACTGAAACGTAGGGAGAGCGGGATCGACGGGCGTCCGTGAGACGAAAAGACGCACTTTTGCAGGGATCCTATTTTTCTTTCTCGAACACTTCTCCTCTGTTAATCCATACTTTCACGCCAATCGTTCCCCAAATCGTCTGCGCGCGAACGGAAGCATAATCAATATCACTTCGCAAGGTGTGCAGTGGAGTCTTTCCATTGGCAATCGACTCACGACGAGAAATTTCCGCTCCATTGAGCCGGCCGCTCACTCGCACTTTCACTCCAAGCGCTCCGGCTTTCATGACACGCTCAATCGCGCTCTTCATGGAACGTCGAAACGGCATACGCTTCTCGATATCCGCGGCAATTTGTTGACCCACCACTTGCGCTGACAAGGAAGGATTCGCTATTTCTTTCACGTTCAAGCTCATATTCATGCGCTTGCCGCGAAAAAAATGCTTCTTCAGCTTCTTCGTCAACTCCTCAATACCCGCACCGGAACGGCCGATCACAAATCCGGGTTTAGCGGAAAAAATGGTGATCTTCAGATCCTGACGTGCACGCTCAATTTCAATCCGATCCACTTGCGCCTCCTTCAGTTCTTTCTTCAAAAAAGCACGGATGAAAACATCCTCTTTGAGAAGAAACTGAAAAATTTTACGGTCAGCGAACCAAGACCCATCCCATCCACGGGTGATCCCGATACGAAAACTGCGTGGATGAACTTTATTTCCCATAGGTATCGTTCTGTTTTTTGTTTTTCGGTTGTTTCTCCTCCAGCACAATCCCGATATGAGTCGATCGCTTTCGAATCGGCGTGGCTCGACCCATGGCTTTGGGAGTCCAACGATGGAGCGTGGAACCTTCATCTGCGGTGATGGATTTGATGATGAGCGTGGAAGCATCCAGCTTAAAGTTGTGCGTGGCGTTTGCGATCGCAGAATTCAAAAGTTTCAGTACGGGAAGCGCGGCCGCTTTCTTCATGAATTGAAGTTTGGTTTGCGCATCACCGACTCGCTTTCCTCGAATCACGTCGACGACGAGTCGAACTTTGGAAGAAGACATGCGAATGTGACGCGCTTTGGCTTTGATTTCCATACGTTAAGATTTGGCAGAAGCTTGGGCCGTTGCGGACGCTTGCTCTTTTTGCATCTTTCCTCCATGACGCACAAATTTGCGGGTCGGAGAAAATTCACCGAGTCTGTGTCCAACCATATTTTCGACAATACGCACTTTGATGAAATCCTTTCCGTTATGCACGGCAAAAGTGAATCCAACCATCTCGGGGGTAATCTGCGAAGATCGTGCCCAAGTTTTCATCGGGGTTGAATCACCGATTTTCACTTTCCCTAATTTCTTCAAAATGCTGGGATGAACAAAAGGTCCTTTTTTGAGACTGCGTGACATAGGGAATTAATGACCTCCGACGAATCGTCCCTTTCGTCGCCGATTAATGATAAGACGTTGGGATGATCGCTTGCGACGCGTTTTCACGCCAAGCGCCGGTTTTCCGGTTGGAGTTTTCGGATGCTTCAAACCGATGGAGTTTCGTCCTTCCCCACCACCATGCGGATGATCAACAGGATTCATCGCTTTTCCTCGAACGGTGGGTCGAAACCCACGATGACGCGTGCGCCCCGCTTTTCCCCAACGAATCAGACGTCGATCCGGATTGGAAACATGACCGATCGTCGCCATACAATGTTTGAGCACCATACGTGTTTCTCCGGAAGGAAGACGAATCGTCGCGTACGAACCTTCCACGGCCATCAACTGCGCCGTTGTTCCGGCTCCGCGCACCAGTTGAGCGCCTTTTCCGGGAGTCAACTCAATATCACAGATGGCTATCCCGATCGGGATATACTGTAGCTGGAATCGATTGCCATTTTGAATCTCGCCTTTTCCCTTGTGGGAAATAATTTGATCGCCGACTCCGAGCCCGGCCGGAGCAATGATATAACGTTTTTCTCCATCCGCGTAAGTCACAAGAGCAATACGCGCACCTCGGTTTGGATCATACTCGATGGAGGCGATCTTCGCAGGGATGTCGTATTTATCACGTTTAAAATCAATGAGTCGAATACGTCGTCTGGCTCCTCCACCCCGATGACGAACCGTGATTTTTCCTTTTGTGCGGCCGGCATGCTGTTTGCGATGGATGGTTAATTTGCGTTCCGGTTTAGAACGCGTGACATCTTCAAATGTATCGACGCTGGAAAGACGACGGCCGGCACTCGTTGGTTTGTAGCGTTTTACTGGCATATCAATAAATCTAAACCCCCTCGTAAACTTCAATCGATTTTCCTTCTGGAAGAGTGACAATCGCTTTCTTCCATCGTTTGCGTATTCCTCGACTTCGACCGGATCGCACTCGTTTCCCGTCTTGATTTTGCATATTGATCGAAACCGGCGTGATGCCATACATCGTACGTATCGCATTGCGAACCTGAATTTTATTCGCCGCAATGTCAACCAGAAAGACATACTGCGCTCGCGACGCCAAATACGCGGTTTTTTCTGTCACCACCGGTGACAATATGAAAGCAGAAGCGACGATCCCGGCTTTCACAACATCTTTTTTCTCTTCTTTCTCTTCCTTGGTTTCTTGTTTTTTAAAACGCGTTAAAATTCCCATATTAGGCACGTTTGTAGAGATGAACCAACAAATCGATCCCGTCTTTTGAGATAAGCACGTTGGGCTTTTGCAAAAGAGCCACCACATTAAGCGCATGGATCGGAAGAGTCTCGATGTGCGGAATATTTTTTGCCGCAAGCGAGACCGTCCGGTTCTCCGGTTCCACCAAAATCAATGTCTTCTTTCCGGCGATCGGCAATTTCGAAAGAAGCGCCGAAAGTTGTTTTGTTTTGCCGTCTTCCACTTTCAACTGTTCTATCGCAATCAATTGTCCGCTTTGCACTTTGTCGGTGAGCACCATGGCAAGCGCTTTTCGGCGAGCTTTTTTATTGAGCTTGAGGGAAAAGTTACGATCACTGCGTGGTCCAAACGTGATACCCCCTCCGATCCAAATCGGAGATCGGCGAGAACCATGGCGTGCGCGTCCTGTTCCTTTTTGCTTCCAAGGTTTTTTCCCTGTTCCGGCAACTTCCCCGCGTTCTTTGGTATGGGCAATCGCCACGCGCGCATTGGCTGTTTGTGCGACCACCGCTTCATGAACCAGCGCCGGGTTGATTTCCACATCAAACAAAGAAGCATCAAGTTCGATGAATCCGGTTTCTTTTCCGTCTTGGTTATACAGTGTTACGCGTGCCATATCGTTTTCTGCATTGTGGACTTGATGTAAACAAGACCTCCGCGCGCGCCCGGAATCGCGCCTTTAATCGCGATAACATTTGTGGCCGGATCAACAGAAATGACTTCCAAATTTTTAACCGTTACACGGTCGTTGCCCATGCGTCCACCCATGCGTTGCCCTTTTATGACTTTTCCTTGACGTTGAGAACCAATGGAACCCGGCATACGAATCTGATCTTTTGTTCCGTGCGTTGCCTTTTGTCCATGAAATCCATGGCGCTTCACCACACCGGCGAATCCTCTTCCTTTTGAAAAACCAACGATTTCAACTTTCATTCCAGGTGAAAACGCATCAATGCGAACCTCTTCTCCGCGAGTCAGTTGCGTGTCGTTTACACGAAACTCTCGCAAAATCTTCAAAGGCGATAAATCTTTCAGGTGACCTTTTTGCGCTCTCTTCAAACGTTTGGTCGTCTCCGCACCAATCTGAACGGCGTTGTAACCGTCTTTTTCTTCTGTTTTAATAAACGTCACGAAGTTTGGTTCGGCTTTGACAAGCGTCACAGGGATGACGGTTCCGTCCTCTTTGAATTGCTGTGACATTTCAATTTTGCGACCGATAATAAAAGGCATATCTCTCTAGCATAAAAGCTAGAAATCGAGCGAGGATACTTAAAATCATCGACCGATTTCTAGCTCAAAACACCGAAAAAAGGTTTTGAGAAATGATGGATTAGAATCTCTAAAAAACGAATGAGACACTGTTTTGTCGGGATTCCGATTGAATGAATAGTCAGACTCCGCGCTGATTATCAAAGCTCAGGAAGGTTTTCTGGTATCCGAGAACAGACCCCTTAGATCTTTCTTCCCCGTTCGATTGTCAGGATTGAAGGTAGCCGCAGACTTCAGCTTGCGCATGACAACGCAGGCTAAAGACTGCGGCTACCGGTTTTCTAAATATCTTATGGGTCTCTGAAAAAGTGATGTCTCAAACGTAGGGAGAGCTGGGTCGACGGGCGCCTCCCTTAGGTTTTAATTTCCACATCTACCCCTGCCGGCAAATTCAAGCTCATAAGTGCATCAACCGTTTTGTCGGTTGGTTCGGTAATATCGATCAAACGTTTATGAACGCGCATTTCGTACTGTTCGCGCGAATCTTTGTGCACAAAAGTCGAACGATTAACCGTGTACTTCCGTTTCTCGGTTGGCAACGGAACAGGACCAACCACTTTCGCACCTGAACGCTCAACTGTTTTCATGATCGTCTCTGTGGCTTGATCTATGATTTTGCTGTCATAGGCCTTAATCTTGATGCGAATACGTGACTTCTCTTCTTCTGTTTTCTTTGGCTCTTTCACAAGATGCTTAAAAGAACGAGTTGATTACAAGGTCTTACTTAAGGATTTTTGTGACCACCCCTGCTCCCACGGTATGACCTCCTTCGCGAATGGCGAAAGACATCTTCTCTTCAAGAGCAACCGGCTGAATCAGTTTAATCGTCAAATTGAGGGTATCTCCCGGCATCACCATTTCCGTCCCATCAGGAAGCGTCACTTCACCGGTCACATCTGTGGTTCGAATGTAAAACTGTGGTTTGTAGCCCTTGAAAAATGGCTTGTGGCGGCCACCTTCTTCTTTGGTAAGCGCATAAACTTCAGCTTCAAATTCAATGTGAGGAGTGATGGACCCCGGCTTGGCAAGTACCATACCACGCTCCACATCTTCCTTTTTGATTCCGCGCAAGAGAAGTCCCGCGTTATCGCCGGCGCGGCCTTCCGAGAGTTGTTTGTTAAACATCTCGATTCCGGTCACCACGGTTTTCATGGGTTCTTCTCGAAGACCAACAATCGCGACTTCTTCGTTAATCTTTACCATTCCGCGCTCAATACGACCTGTGACCACTGTTCCGCGACCCTCGATAGAAAAAACGTCTTCAATAGGCATCAGAAGCGGCTTGTCCGTGTCGCGAATCGGTTCCGGAATATAAGTATCAAGCGCGTTGATGATATCAAGAATAGGTTTATTGGCAACATCGTCGGACGGATTTTCAAGAGCTTTGAGAGCCGAACCTCGAATGACCGGCACTTCATCACCTGGAAATTTGTATTGTTTGAGCAGATCGCGAACTTCCTCTTCCACAAGATCGATGAGTTCCGGATCATCCACTTGATCCACTTTATTCAAAAAGACGACGATCGCCGGAACACCGACTTGACGAGCAAGTAAAATGTGCTCGCGGGTTTGCGGCATGGGACCGTCGGCGGCGGAAACAACCAAAATCGCTCCGTCCATTTGAGCGGCGCCGGTAATCATGTTCTTAATGTAGTCGGCGTGACCCGGACAGT
>CAYJVQ010000048.1:0-6687 GCA_964373605.1 uncultured Gammaproteobacteria bacterium
TTCCCTGCGACATACCAACACGTCCCTGGGTGAATGGTGGGAGAGATCGATGGGATGAATTTTTCTTGACCCATTTGTCAAATAACGATCTCTTTTACATTCTTTCAATCTGGACCCTCATCTACACATCCAAATTTTTTACGGTTTTGGCATGGGTTTGAATGAACCGTTTGCGTGGAGACACGTCTGAACCCATGAGAACATCAAAAACTTCATCCGCGCGTTCCGCGTCTTCGATCGTCACTTTTTTGATGACGCGCGTTTGCGGGTTCATCGTTGTTTCCCAAAGTTGTTCCGGGTTCATTTCCCCCAAACCTTTGTACCGTTGAATGTTGACGCGCACTCCTTTCACATCCATTTCTTCCGATTCCGATTCAGGCTCCGAATCTGCGAGCGCTTTTTGTTCTTCCTCGTTATCTTGTTTTGTTTTTCCATGTCCTTTTTCTCTCAAGAGTTCTTCGATCATTTTTTCTTTTTCTCCATCACTGTACGCATAGCGAAAGTTTTTCCCGATGTTTACGCGATACAAAGGCGGCTGGGCGATGTAGATATGTCCTTGGTGAATGAGTTCCGGAAAGTAGCGGTAGAAAAGAGTGAGCAGGAGCGTGCGAATGTGCGCTCCGTCCACATCCGCGTCTGTCATGATCACAAGACGGCCGTAGCGCAATTCTTTTATATCAAATTGTTCACCGATGTTAGTGCCAAGCGCAATGACCAGTGATTTGATTTCGTTGTTTGAGAGCATTTTGTCGAGACGTGCGCGTTCCACATTCAAAATTTTGCCGCGCAATGGCAAAATGGCTTGATGCTCGCGATCTCGACCTTGTTTGGCCGATCCGCCGGCGGAGTCGCCCTCGACAATAAAGAGCTCCGAGATGGATGGATTTTTTGAAGAGCAGTCCGCAAGTTTTCCCGGCAGAGTCAGGCCTTCGAACGCGCCTTTGCGAAGAACCGTATCGCGTGCGGCGCGTGCGGCGCGTCGCGCTTCCGCGGCCAAGAGACATTTTCCAATGATCGCCTCGGCATCGCGTGGATGTTCTTCCAGATATATTTTGAGCGCTTCGCCAAACACGGATTCAACGGCCGTGCGCGCTTCAGGATTTCCAAGTTTGGCTTTTGTTTGTCCCTCAAACTGGGGTTCCTTAATTTTGACGCTGATGATGGCGGTTAAGCCCTCACGGACATCTTCGCCCGTCAGGTTTTGATCTTTGTCTTTGAGAAGACTTTTCGTTCTGGCGTAGTTATTGAGTTCGCGTGTGAGGGCGCTGCGAAATCCGACCAAATGCATTCCTCCCTCTGGATTGGTGATATTGTTCGCAAAACAGTGTACGGACTCGTAGTATTCAGAGGTGTATTGCATCGCGACTTCCACATCCATATCCGTGGTTTCATCATGTTTTGCAATGTAAAAGACGTTTTCATGTTTCGGTTCTTTTCCATGGTTGATATGCCGAACGTACGAGGCCACTCCTCCTTCAAAATAAAAAGCAAAAACATTTTTTTTCTCCTCTTCACGCTCATCCGAAATGATGAGTTTGATTCCTTTGGTGAGATACGCTTGTTGGCGTAAATGATCAATGATCGTCTGTAACTGAAATTCCGTTGTTTCAAAAATGGGCGCATCCGGTTGAAAGATAATCGTTGTTCCCGTTCCGGTGGCTTTGCCGATGATTTTGACTTTCGCCTTTGGTTTTCCTCTGGAATATTCTTGCATCCAGAGTTTTCCATCACGTTTTACTTCCGCACGAACATAGATCGAGAGCGCATTCACCACAGAAACTCCCACGCCATGGAGACCTCCGGAAACTTTATATCCTCCGCCGCCAAATTTTCCTCCCGCATGAAGTTTGGTCATGACGAGTTCGAGCGCGGAAACTTTATACTGCGGATGCAAATCCACCGGAATTCCGCGTCCGTGATCTTCGACGCTCACTCGGTTGTCAGGAAGCAGACGAAGAGTGATTTCATCGCCATGTCCTGCCATGGCCTCGTCAAACGAGTTATCCATGACTTCCCAGATGAGGTGGTGCAAACCCGTCGGTCCTGTGGAACCGATATACATTCCCGGACGTTTGCGCACCGGTTCAAGGCCTTCAAGAACGGTAATTTCCTTTGCGCCGTAGCTTTGATTTCCTTTGTTTTTTTCCTTTTTTTTCAGCATAAAAATCTGGGAATAGATTAGCATGTTTGTCGGTTTTGTGGAAGAGTCATCACGAGATCGCTCTCAAAACTCGCGCTCCGTGAGTGAGCGAGAGAACAGATCAAACCAACGGTTTGATCTGTTCCGAGCGAACGATCGGAATATGGAGTCCTATCCATATCTGTCGGCTTGCGGGGGTGAGAGACCTCTTCAACGTCCATTTTAGGACGTTTCAGAGGCTGGCTTGTCCGCGCACCGACATCTCATCGAGTTTTGAGAGCGGTCTCATCACATGGTATAATTTTCTTCTATGGAGGAACAGACATTTCTGCGCGAAGAAGAAGTGAAGTTCAAGCGTTTGTATCGATTTTCTCTTTGGTGGGTCGAGCATCGGGCGAGTTTGCGTCGGATCGCTTACGGACTTTTTTTGTTGCTTGATCTGATCTTTTTTCTCTTTGTCGGTTGGACATTTCTCGACTCCTTTGGAGTGAGTTTTGCTCGCGATGAGCGGGAAGTCGCAAAACTGGCCGTGTACGGTCAGCAGGATCTTCATGCGTATACCCTTGCCAACCGTGCCGCAGATTTGTTGTCTGAAACCATTCGCGTGTTTCCTCTCGGGAACGGCCGATATGATTTCTATACAGAGCTTGGGAATCCAAATGAGGATTGGTGGGTGGAGTTTGATTATCGCTTTTTATACGAGTCCGAGAGGACTCCTGTGGCAAAGGGCTTTTTGCTTCCGGGTCAAACAAAGCCGATGATCGCCCTCGCGGTGAATGCACAACGGTCCATTTCCGATGCGCAATTGGAAGTGACAAACGTTTCTTGGCATCGAGTCAACCGCCATGTGATCCCGGATTATCAAGCGTGGGAGCAAGATCGATTGGATATTCAAATTCTCAATCCGAGCTTTGCTCAAGAAAGTGGATTTAAAAATGACACTTTTGGTCGCACCACATTTACCGTGCGCAATCAAACGGCATTTTCTTATGTGGATGTTTCATTTTATGTTCTCCTGAAGCGGGGAGCGGCGGTTGTGGGTATCAACCGCGCAACGGTTGCTTTCCTTGGAGCCGGAGAGGAAGAACAGATCACACTCAATTGGTTCGGGATTCTTCCTTCTGTCAGTTCCGTTGAAGTCATTCCCGACGTTCACCTCTTTCAGCCAGACGTTTATCAACTCCCATGATCCCGCTACTTCGACGCATTCGCGTCCGCTTTTCCCAATTTTACCATGCGGATTGGTTGATGATTTTGAGCCTGTTTGTTTTGCTTCTTTTTGGATTAGCCGCGATTTATTCTGTTGATTTGTCTCGCGGCATTGAGTTCTTAAACGTCAAAAAGCAGGCTTTCGCCATTCTGATCGCGCTCATTCTCGCTTTTTTTCTTGCCACGTCTAACTACAAATTGTTGCGCAACTATAGTCTGGTGCTCTATGGATCGGGGATCTTTTTTTTGCTCATTGTGCTTTGGCTTGGCACCACCGTGCGCGGTTCGCGAGGATGGTTCGTTTTTGATTGGGTGAGTTTACAGCCGGTCGAATTCATGAAGTTTGCCCTTGTGGTCGCTCTCTCGACCTATTTCAGTCAGCGCGCGCGTAAGGTATTTTCGTTCCGTGAATTTTATGAAAGTCTGGCGATTGTCGGGATCCCGATCGGGCTCACTCTGCTTCAGCCGGATTTTGGCTCTGCCTTTGTCTTGATGGGAATCTGGGTGTGTGTGGTCTTGCTCGCGGGAATACGCGCCCGTTTTTTTGTCCCCTTGGTCGGCTTTTTCGGATTGTTGTTTTATCTGGGATGGAAGTTTTTTTTCGCTGATTATCAACGAGCCCGCGTCCTCGCATTTTTCAATCCGCAGTTTGATCCGCTCGGCCAAGGATACAATGTCAGTCAGGCCATCATTGCCATCGGGGCAGGAGGTTGGTTTGGACGCGGCCTTGGTTTTGGATCTCAAAGTCAGCTGAAATTTCTTCCTGAAAGTCATACAGATTTTATTTTCGCCGTGATTGCAGAAGAATTGGGATTTTTTGGCGTTCTGCTTCTTTTAGGGGCTTTCGTTTTGTTGTTTTCACGAATAATGATTCGTCTTTGGCGGTCACGAGATAATTTTACGGCTTTTCTGCTCGTCGGGATTGCCTCAACCTTTTTCTTGCAGATTTTTGTGAATGTTTCAATGAATTTGGGACTGTTTCCTGTGACCGGCATTGGACTGCCTCTGGTGAGTTACGGAGGGAGTTCCGTTATGCTTTTTCTCGCTTTCGCCGGTGTTCTTCAGGGGATTGCGATGCATACGCGCATCAGCGGCGATTCCTAAATCCTCCTTCAGATCAAGAGTTTTGCATCGGTCTGCAATATGTTATGATAAAAAATGTATGAATGCTTCTCAACCTTCTGATCGATGGAACGATGGTCTGCGTCTTGTTTCTTATTGTCCCGTTTGTGAAACGCGTTACCTTTCCATGGAAGCTCAACTTTTAGCAGAGAATGGCGGAACTCGACTTTTGCACGTTCGTTGCCGCAAATGCCAGCATTCTATTTTGGCCCTTGTGCTGGTGAATCAGGTGGGAGCCAGTTCGGTGGGCTTATTGACGGACCTTTCCTACGAAGATGTCTTAAAATTCAGATCAAATCGACTTGTATCGGTTAATGATGTCATTGATACTCATACCGCACTGGAAAACGGTTCTTGGTTGAAGAAAAATCAATCGCGTCGCCGCACAAAGGTGAAACGGTTGGATTCTTGACGGGCCTGACGTTTTCAGGCAACATACGCGCGTATGTCATATACGCTTCGTGCAAAATCGAGAACAGAAAAGGGAAGAAAAACACAAATTCTGCGATCGCAGGGTCAGATTCCGGCAGTGGTTTATGGAGCGGATACAGAGCCCACATCGATCACCATTGACCGTCATACCTTCTCAAAGGTATACAAAGAAGCCGGTGAGAGCATGATCGTCGAGCTCAAAATCGATGAAAAAAATTCTTTGCATGTCCTCATTCAGGATAGGCAAATGGATCCCATTTTGAGTGTCGTCAACCATGTTGATTTTCGATCGATTGATATGACACAGGAGATCGAAGCGGACGTGGATCTCGAATTTGTGGGTGAACCTATGGCGGTGAAGGGGCTTGGTGGAACATTGATAACTTCCCGCGACTATGTGAGCGTGCGCTGTTTACCAAATAAATTGGTTCGTGTCATTCAGGTGGATTTAAACAAATTAACGACGTTTGATGAGGTGATTCGTGTTTCAGATCTTCTTGTCCCGGAAGGGATGGCTCTTTTGGATGATGCGGACGCGTCGATTGCGATCGTGGAACCACCGCGATCCGACGCTGAAATGGCCGCGCTTGATAGCGCCGTTGAAGAAAACATCACCTCTGTCGAGGTTGCCGGAAAGAAAGAAGAAACGGTTCTGGACGCAGGTGAGGAAGCCATTCAATCGTCCTAAAATGTCAAAAAAAAATTCTTCTTTTGTCATGGTGGGAGGAGCGTTAACACTGACGTTTTTCTTTTTTCTTTTTTTGTTTAAATTGACAAGTCAGGGAGAGGCGACCCGTGTGGAGAATGAGCAGACGGGCTTTGTGCAGAATACGTTTAAGCATCCGCTGACCGGATTTCAGGTGGAGGAAGAAGTGGTAACGCCACGCGTGTACGGGGTGATGATTGATAATCAGGAGGATGCATGGCCGCAGATAGGATTGGATCAAGCGTTTTTGGTGTATGAAGCGCCGGTTGAGGCCGGCATATCACGTCTGCTCGCGTTTTTTTACGAAGGGCAGGAGATAAAAAAAATCGGTCCGGTGCGCTCGGCTCGGCCTTATTTTCTTGATTGGAATAATGAACTGGATGCGCTGTATGCGCATGTGGGAGGTTCGGATTCCGCCCTTGATCGTATCGCGACCGGCGGAACATTCGATTTGAATCAATTCTGGTTTGACCCCTATTTTTGGCGTGCTGAGAATCGGTACTCACCGCATAATGTGTATACTTCAACGGAGTTGCTTGGATCGTATGTGGCTTTTCGGAAAGAACAAGGAAGAGCGCCGGTTCCCCTGTATGAAAGTTGGTTATTTAAAGAACCCGCGATAGTGGATTCGGCTGACACAAAACGGTTGGAAGTTTCGTTTTATCCGCCCACGTATTTGGTTGAATGGAAATTTGATGCGTCCAAGAATCGATATTTTCGTTTTCAATCAGGTTCCGCACATGTTATGGAAAACGGAGCACAAATTATGGCTGATAATGTGGCGGTTATGGTAACCGATATTTCAATTTTAGATTCGGTTGGGCGCCGTAAAATTCGAACGCTCGGAGAAGGGGAGGCACGCGTATTTCAAGATGGAAAGATGAGGAAAGCCATTTGGAAAAAAGCATCGGCAAGCCAGCGTTTAAGATTCTATGATGTCAATGGAATCGAAATCGCATTCAATCCCGGCGTGACATGGGTGGAAATCATTCCAGATGTTCAAGATCTTTCTTTATGAGTACGCATGTCGCAGGGAACAACGGCGCCAGTCCGTTGGCCCCACGTTCACTGACACGGG
>CAYJVQ010000049.1:0-6591 GCA_964373605.1 uncultured Gammaproteobacteria bacterium
AATCACCAGGTATCCTCTGGAATATATGGTCAGGAAACGGTATAATTAGAGAAGAAATAACTCTTTAATCATACCGCTCACTGTCCATATGTTCAAACCTCAAAGCTCTTTTCAATCATTGTTTTTCGGCTCGTTCGCGTATCAGGGAATCCTTGCCCGCCATAAGGATCACTTTCTTATCAGGCTCTTGTCCGCTGTCGACTTCTCGTTCGTGACAGAAAGCGTGAAAGACTGCTATTCAGAGGTTGGGCGGCACGCGTACAATCCCATCATTATGATGAAACTCTTGCTCTTGCAGACCATGTACAATCTCTCGGAACGCGACGTGGTCGAACAGGCGGACACTAACATTCTGTTTCGGGCATTCTTGGGCATCTCATTGGATGACGAGATCCCTCATTGGACGCTTCTCGGACAATTCCGGAATCGGCTTAGCGAAGAGCGTTTTGAGGAGATCTTCAACCGCGTTGTGACCCTTGCCAAAGAAGTTGGTCTTCTGGACGAGAAGCTTCGCATCCTTGACTCCACTGCGGCGAAAGCGAAGGTGGATGTGGCACGGCATGTCGGAAAGAGGGATGATGGTGACGACGACTCATCTGATCGACTCGAGAGACGCTCACCAGACCTTGAAGCGAGGACCGGTCACAAGTCAGCTCATGTAAAATGGTATGGACACAAGGAATATGTGAGCATTGATCTCTCCTCAGACATTGTCACCGCCGTGATTACGACCCAGGCCAATGTGAGCGATGTAACTCCTTCCGTCGATCTCATTGACAAGGAGCGAGCGATCTTTAAAGATGAGGCGAGACCCATACGGCAGGTAACCGGAGACAAGGGATATGTCGGAAGAGCAGAACAGTTCAAAGAACGAAAGATTCTTGACTACACCTACCCAGACTCAACATGAAACAGAAAACAGGAACGTGGTATCGATCAGCCAAGAAGCAGCGTCCCAAGATTGAACGGATCTTTGCCGAAGCAAAGACGAATCATCACTTAGGCAAATGTCGGTACTGGACGAGATGGAAGACCCATGTGCAAGGATTGCTCACCTTCCTCGTACTCAATCTTAAAAGAATTATCAATTTTCTACAGCCTGCAATGTAAAAGGAGCAAAATCCTATCTCTCACCCAGTAATCTGGAGCCATCCGAAGAACGGATGACGCCAGACCTCTGGAGAAGAGCTAAAAAACGAAACCGGAGATTATTTTTTAAAGAACTTTTCTCTACGGACTCAATTTAAGCAACGATAACTACAAAATATGAAAAATCTAAAGACCCAAAAAGATTCTAAAACGAAAATAATAAGAATTAAAGAACTTGTTCAATTTAGGCAATCTTTAGCGGATGAATTAAGCGGTATCGATAATTATCAGAAAAAGGTAGAAAAAGTAAGAAAACATTATGACAATGGAAAAACCTAGCTTTGAACTAAGGCCGGAATTACATGGAGCGGAAGAAAAAGATACAGCAGACTTTTTACCTACAGAAAAGCTTTTACAACTATCTCCCAGAGAGATGGCTGATTATCTTACATCTATACAAGAGCAAGGAAGATTAGAGGAATTTCTTGAAAGAGCAGTAGAAGATGAATCACTTTTAGCTCAATTTAGCTATTGGGAAAAATGGCTTGAGAAAGATCAACAAGAGCTTTTAGAAAATATTATTGAAAAGAAAAAAGAAATTTATCCACCGAAAAGTGAGTCCTTACCTCTTGAATTAGAAAAAAGATTTTCTGAAGATGAATTAGAATTGATATTTTCTAATATCAAAGCAATTCAATTAACCTATGGTTGCTCGATAGGTTGTGCATTTTGTGGTTTTGATGCAATAAAAGGAGCGCGTGAACATATTCCGTATTCACAACTTGCAAATATGTACAAGAAATATGGTTCACAGTTGTCTAAAGGAAAACCATTCCTTTATTGGGCTTCCGAGCCTTCAGATTACGCTTCAAAGGAAGGGCTTGAGAATAGGACATACAAAGATGTGCACGAGCTTGCAGTATGCTATGCAGCTTATGATCCAGGAATCACCTCTTTTAATTTAAAAGATCAAGAGTGGATGGATTTTATGGCTCAAAAAAGACTAGACTTTGGCAACCCAAATAGACGCCTTAGCGTTTTCGGCATGAAAGAGCCACAATTAATTCAACTTCGCTTAAGGGCTGCTGCCAGTGAAGAAAAAACAGAAGAAAAACGAGTTGGTGGAAGTCGCGAAATTGGATTTATTGGTGAAACCTCAGGGGGCGAAACAGTCCGTCATATAAAAGGAATGGGTAAAAGCTTTGAACAACAGGAACGCATTGGTGATATCCCAAAATCAGGAATTGCCTGCGTTGATGGAGTTCTCTTAACTCCAAGGGGTCTTTTTAATCTTTTCGTAGTTCCTATTTCAAAAGAGTATCCTCAAGGAGTTATTATTACTCCGCTTGAGAGAATTACAGACGAACCAGTGAAAGAGGGTGATAACTTAAAAGAAGTTATGCGCAGAAGAGTTATGGGGGGCACTTATTCTCACAAAGGAGGTGTATTTAAGAATGAAGAAGGAAAACACGAAAATTTTCAAAGATATATTGGTAAATTTCCGAAACAAGCAATGGTATATGGTAATAATAAAAAAAATCGTGTTGATATTGATCAAGATGGAAATATTATTAAGACCGAGGAACTTGATTATTGAACAGAAGAAAGACTTCATTTTGAGGAAAAAGATTTAGAAGCAGAGGATTAAGAGGGGAAACGGTAAATTGACACTGTGCATCAATTGATGTATAGTGTTTTTAGTTCTCGTAACAACCAAAAGCCAGACAGGAGAATGTGATGGAAAAGCAAGATCTGGGATTTGTTTCGTCTTGGGATGAGGCTTTTTCCGAAGCGCGTAAGCTGTTCAACGAGGGGAAAGTGCAATCCGTTGCCACTGTCTCGCTCGACGAATTCAAGCGAGGGCAATATGTTGCTACTCCGCTCAAGGGAATGGGATTTTCCGAAGAGGAATCTCTCGAAAACCTGAGCCAGATCGCGCCCATGCTCTACCAAGGAAACGAACGGCTCTTTTTGTCGCTCAGGAAAACGACTTGCTTTCATCCGGACTATCCCGAGGGGGAAATCTGGATGTTAGTTATCGTCTACCTGAAGCCAAGTGAAACCATCGAGTAGACCACAACATCTATTCACACGTACGCAAAGCGGTGAGGTTAATAACCAATACCCGCTTTTATTTTTGCCAAGCGTAAAAAGTTTGGCTTCCTTTGGTCAAAAATCGAAAGACCTCGTTCTGGAGCGGGTGAGGGGAATCGAACCCCCGCCTCAAGCTTGGGAAGCTTACATTCTACCATTGAACTACACCCGCGCTCTTGTTCATCAACGCCGCGCAGGGTATCATGGAGAAGAAGACTATGGCAAGATTCAATTTTTTTCAAATGATCGTTTTCTTTTTGTTTCTGTTCTTGCCGGCGGTTGGTTATGCACAAGCGAATGAGACAATCGTTTCGACGCAGTTTGATGCGGCGACCATTGTCAAAGGTTATACCCTTGAGTCTTCTGACGGATTCATGCGACTGGGTATTCGTTCAAACACTCTTGCCGTTTCCACGCGCGTGGACATGAAGACGCTTGACCCGTTGATTATGGATGAAACTCTTCCCGCGGATAAAACGCTCATTGGAAACATTTATTTGTTTGATATTATCAACAAATCAAGCTACACGGGAAAGGATTTTTTCTTTTTGGAGATTGACTATCCGGGTGAGAATGTTCCAAACACAAAATTGCATGGCCGTCGAAGAATTTATTTCTACAACAAAACAAAAGAGCAGTGGGAGGAATTACCGTCGCAGGACAATCCGGAAACGCAATCCGTTCGTTCGCTCATTCATCTTCCCTATGCTCGGTTGGCGATTTTCGAAGAATCTTTGCCGGAAGTCGGCCAAGCAAGCTGGTACGGCTTTAAAAATTGTGATTGTGCGGCATCTCCGGATTATCCCAAGGGATCGTATCTGGTTGTCACTCGCGTCGATGATTCGACCAAAACCGTCACGGTGAAAGTGAATGATTACGGCCCGGACCGTGCGATCCATCCGGAACGGATCATTGATTTGGATAAAGTCGCCTTCAAGAAGCTTGCTCCGATCAGGGCGGGCGTCATCCCTGTTCGCGTTCAACTTCTTGCATCGAGTCCTCCTTCGTAATCCTGCGCCTCTTTTTTTCACATGATCACCTTCAAACACGTTTCCAAAATTTATCCGCCCAATGTGGTGGGCGTTGAGGGAATCAGCCTGCATATTCAACCAGGCGAATTTGTTTCCATTGTGGGACAGAGTGGAACCGGGAAAACGACATTGGCGAAATTGTTGTTTGCGGAAGAGCGGCCAACGCGCGGAAAAATTGAAATTGGAGGGTGGGAGATTACGAATATCAAAGATCAAGAAATTCCTCTGTTACGCCGACAAATGGGAGTTGTTTTTCAAGACTATAAGCTCCTGCCGCAAAAGACGGTATATGAAAATGTGGCGTTTGCTTTGCAAGTAGCGAACGCTTCGCCAAATCGTGTGCGCGAAATCGTTCCGCTCGTTTTGAACATCGTCAATCTCGGTGATAAAACCGCGCGTTATCCGCATCAGCTTTCCGGTGGCGAACAGCAACGCGTGGCCATTGCCCGTTCGCTTGTGCATCAACCAAAAATTTTGATCGCGGATGAGCCAACAGGCAATCTGGACGCTTTAAACGCGCGCGAAATTTTGGAGTTGTTGAAAAAAATTAATGAGTTTGGAACAACGGTTGTCTTGGTCACACATGATCGTGATTTGGTGAATCGTGTCCGTCGTCGCGTGATTACGCTTGAGGGAGGAAAGATTGTGTCGGATGTGGAGGAAGGGAGATATAAGTTATAGAGGTCCAAACGAGCTATTTATGTTTATTTCATCTTATCGCGTTGCAAAATTCGCTCTTCAGAATTTCTGGAGGAATTTTTGGTTGTCCGTGATCACCATTACCATGCTGGCGTTGACGCTTTTGACCGTGAATATCCTTCTGGTGCTGAATTTTGTGACAGACCGTGCCATCCAGGCGGTGGAAGATCGTGTGGAAGTGTCCGTCTATTTTCACGCTTCCGCTCCGGATCAATCCGTTCAAAACGCGGTGAGCTATTTGCGTTCGCTCACGCAAGTGCGGGACGTTGAAACCATTACCGCAGAGGAAGCTTTTGAACAATTTTCTCTGCGACATCAGTCAGATGAAACCATCATGAAATCCATTGAGGAGCTGGGTGTCAATCCATTCGGCTCCTCGCTCATCATCAAAGCGCAGGAGGTGGCCGATTTTGAAATGATTCTGGAAGCGCTTGAAAATCCACAATTTCGCGAGGACATTCGAGAGAAGGATTTTTCCAATTACGCAGAGATCATCGCCCGCATCAAAGACACCACGGATCGCATTCGCTCGTTTGGCATCGCGCTTTCAGGAATTTTCTTGTTCATCGCCATTTTGATTGTTTTCAACACCATGCGCATGAGTTTGTTTATTCATCGAGAAGAGATCGGGATCATGAAACTCGTGGGGGCGTCCAATTGGTTTGTGCGCGCGCCGTTTTTGCTTGAAATCATCCTGCTAAGTTCGATTGCCGTGATTTTAACACTGATGGTTGTGTATCCAACGCTTGCCGTCATTGAACCAAAGTTTGGTTTTTATTTTGGCGGTGAAACGGTCGGACTCATTGATTATTTCGAAAAAAATGGATGGCGCATTTTCGGCTTGGAATTATTCGGGCTGATCGTGTTGACCCTGTTTTCCACATGGCTTGCGATGAGGAAGTATCTGAAGGTTTAAAGAGACGTCTCAACAGTTTCGTCTCCAAGCTTGATTTTTGCATCGCCCATCCGTATCATATGGGCGCAATCCGTTCCTCGTTTCGCTCCCGGGTCGTCTAACGGCAGGACATCAGGTTTTGGTCCTGAGTATCGGGGTTCGAATCCCTGCCCGGGAACCAAGAAAAATACACACGAATTTTCGTGTATGAAACACACTTGTCTTTTTATCGGCCGCTTTCAACCGTTCCATATTGGCCATTTGATGGTCGTGCAAGGCATGACGAAAGTTTGCGGTCGCATCGTGATCGGTATTGGCAGTGCGGATAAAAAAGGGACCAAAGATAATCCATTTTCGGTTACGGAACGAAAAGAGATGATTCAGCGTGCGCTTCAAGAGGTGAATATCATTCCACTGTTCGATGTGGAGTTTATTGAATTGCCTGATATCGCCGACGATGTGCAATGGACGAAGATGGTTTTGGAAAAAGCCGGACAGGTGGAAAAAGTTTGGACAGGCAACGCACAGACAAAAGCGTGTTTTGAAGGCAAGGTTGAGATTCAATGGATCAAGGAAGTCCCCGGATTTAACAGTACGAACATTCGAGAGATGATAAAGAAAGGTGAGTACTGGGAAGAAAAAGTTCCGGATGAAGTGGCAAGTTACATAAAACAGCGCGATTTCCTTTAATATCGTCACCGAGTGACGATATCTGACCGCCGGTGACGATAGAGAGCCACCTGGTGCGACCCCCCGGGTTTCAAAAACCCAAGGGGGGTTTCA
>CAYJVQ010000050.1:0-6211 GCA_964373605.1 uncultured Gammaproteobacteria bacterium
CCATCCCGTCTGAGAGCTTCGAAGCCAAACGGTTGGCTTATCAGTGCTCTTCGACTCCCGCGACCGACATCTCATCGAGTTTTGAGAACAGTCTCGCATTACCATTTGATCCAGCCGCGGAGAATCCTCCAAACAAGCGAAAAAAATGGATTTCCGATGTGGTCGACCATCATGCTTCTCGTTTCTTGATGTTCAATCCGGCTCGTAAACATGGAAACGATTCGCTGATCGCTCACCTGACGGATCGCGCGAGATCCTTTGCGCTTGCTTGCAACATACATCCAACAGCGTGGACGAAGCAAACTGGCGTACACCAATAATTTTTGCTTCAGCCAACCGCCTTTTATCGCAAACAGCAGAAGAGGAATCTCCAGAATCAGCAAAAATGGCAAAAGAAGCCCGAGCGTTCGCCATCGCAAGTGGGAAAAATGAACGAGCCAACGATTGCGATCCATCCAAAAAAATTTTTGGACGGATCGTTTGAATTCATAATCGTGATAAGCGCGCGAACGCAAACAGAGCACATTACGAGACCCGGCAAGACGGATGCGCCAACCCAATTCGAGATCCTCATGATAGAGGAACAAAAACGGATCAAGCAAACCAATTGTTTGTAACAAGGAAGCGCGATACAAAACAGCCGCGCCGCTGGCGTAGGCGATTTCCTCACCGTCCTGTCGAGGTCCGTAAACTCCGGCGGTGACATCAGACAACAAGCGCGCATGGTCCCGCACAAATCCAAATCCCAAAAAATGCAGCATGCCTCCGGTGGAATTCACGGTGTCCGGAGACTTCCACAAAAGCATCAACGACTGCACACTGCCAATCCGCTCATCCGACTCGGCGAGCGCAACCGCTTCGGTGATGGCGAGCGGATCCAATTTCAAATCATTGTTGTGCAAAAAAACATAATCGGCCCCGTTTAAAAGCGCGTGGCGAATCCCGATGTTATTTCCTTCTGAAAAACCCGTATTGCTTTCATTTGCAAAAAAAGTAATCTCGGCTGTTTGTGCCAAGTATTCCCTGCTTCCGTCTTGAGAAGCGTTATCAACAAAAATCAGTTCGAGACGGTCTTTCGGATACTCAAGAGCGTGAAGCGCCGTTAAAACTTCATCCAGATATTTTTTTCCGTTGTAAGAAAGATAAACGATCGCAACTCTTGGCATCATAAGACCTTTTTCTTTGTCTCCTCCTTTTCCCCTTCTTCTATCGCCAACTTTCGCACCAGACGGGTGATCTCACGTTCCACATCCTCAATTTTCACAAACAAACGAAACAGAAGATAAAACAACGCCACGAGTGAAATATAAATGATGAAATCGGCTCCACGGCCAACGCCAACCAGGGAAGCAAGCATGTCCGCCGTTTGTGGAACAAGCACGACCGCTCCAACCAAAATCCAAAAAAACATCCAAACGATCAACCAAGCAATCGTCAACGTTCCTTGTCGAAACTGGCGCAGAACGCGAGTCATCGCAAAGATTGAAAATAAGATGATCCCCATTTGAATCACGGACATACTTAAGATCTTTTGCACAATTATCTTTCGGCTGGATTTGGCGTCTTACGGCCTGCGACCGATTCAAAATTCGTCGATATACAGGGAGTATCTCTCCTCATTTTTCATCGGTCGCAGGCCGTAAGTCATCCAAACCAATTCGAAATGAATTGTGCAAAAGATCTTTATTCGGAAATTCGCCGCAGGACGAGTTTAATCAAAGTCTTAAGCCCCACAAAAAAATTTTGGCCTTTTGACAAGGAGTACGGCGTATAAATCGCCTTGATCGGAATTTCCGCCAACACGAGTTTAAGCCGTTTTGTTTCCGCGATCAACTCGGAGGACACTTCCATCCGATTCGTTCGAATTTCAATTTTCGAAACGGCATGGCGAGTGAACGCCCGATAACCGCTTTGACTGTCCGAAACCCACACACCAAACAAAAAAAAGGTTGTGAGATTGCCAAGAAAATTTGCGCATTGCCGATACCAAGGCATGCCGGCTCGATTCATCATGCGAGAACCAATGACCACATCCGCGCCTTGATCGATCGCTCGTACGAATTCAGGAATGTGTCTTGGATCATGCTGTCCATCCGCATCGATCGTCAAGATCACCTGCGCCCCCCGTCGCATGGCCACCTCCAAACCTGTTCCAATGGCCGCTCCGAGTCCGCGGTTGATCGCATGGCGCACGACAACGGCTCCTTGCGCCAAAGCCATTTCTTGTGTGCGGTCAGACGAGCCGTCATCCACGACAACGATTTCATCCACAAACGGCCGCACATGCACAAGCACATCGGCAATCGTTTGAGATTCATTGTAGGCGGGAATAACCGCGATTGTTTTCATAAAAGCGAGAGGTGGAATCCGAGACTAAAGCGATGTGAGCAAAATTTGATTTGCCTTCAAGTATTCAATCGTCCGTTCCAATCCGTTTTCAAGACGCACAAGCGGAAACCACCCAAACTCCTTGGCGCGATCAATGGACGGAAGCGCAAGCTCGGAAAGAAACGCCAAACTCTCCCCATCCGCAATCTTCGAAACGGAACCGGTCATGTCGATAATTTTTTGTGCCACTTCGTTCATCGAAAAATCAACATCCGTTCCCAAATTGGTCGGACCCGGATCCTGCGTCACTTCCATCAACCTCAACAATCCATCAATGACATCGGAAATATAAACAAGCGACGTACGAAACTCTTTTCCTCCATACAAAATCAAATCTTTTCCATCCAGGGCATTTAAAATAAAGTCCGGAATAAGATGCCCGTCAAAGAGCGGCATGCGCGGACCGTACGTTCGAAAAATTCGAGCGATGCGAATATCGAGCCCATGGACGTCGCGATAAGTGAAAAACATCGTTTCTGAAAAACGTTTCCCTTCATCGTAACACGATCGCGGAGTCAAAGGATCCACCAACCCGATCTCCGCTTCCGTCACTTTGGTTTTTCCATCTTGTCGCGATCCGTACACAACCGAACTGGAAGCAAGGAGAGACTTTGCGCGATACTTCTTCGCCAATTCAAGCACATGATAATTTCCGACGGAATTGGAAAGAAGCGTCTGAATTTTATGCTGATCAAACTGTTTGATCGAAGTCGGACACGCGAGATGATAAATTTCCTGTATGCCTTGAAAAGGAATCTTAAACGCCGCCAGCTCTGAAAAATGATCCAAATCAAACGGCTGATTGACATCCAAACGAATGAAACGGAAAGAATTATTCTGTAAAAAAGGCTGAATGTTTCTGACATGGCCGGTCGCAAAATTATCAATGCAAATGACACGATGGCCGTCTTTGAGCAAACGCTCACACAGATGTGAACCGATAAATCCGGCTCCGCCCGTAATCAGAATGTTCTTTTGTGAAAAAGTGGTTTGAACAGGCATAGAGAGAACGGGTAATGAGTGCGAAACATGACCATGTCTATAGTATCATATCGCTTGATGATACAAAAAGCCCGTTTTTAAGTGTATGGTTTTTTATAATAAGCCTGGTATTCTCCGCTTTTTATTTTCTTCCACCAATCTTGATTTTTTGTGTACCAACGCACCGTTTCCTTGAGACCGATTTCAAAATCAATTTTTGGTTCCCATCCGAGCTCTTTTTTTGTTCTCGAACTATTAATGGCATACCGAAAATCATGTCCAGCTCTGTCCTTTACATATTCTATTTCATCTTCACTTTTACCCATGAAGTTTAGAATCTTTCTGGCAACTTCAATATTTGATAATTCATTTCCTCCGCCAAGAAAGTAAGTCTCTCCAATCCGGCCTTTGTTGATAATTGCTTCTACTCCGGCATTATGATCTTTTACAAAAATCCAATCACGAATATTTTTTCCCGTTCCATAGATTGACACTTTTTTCCCTTCTATCAAGTTGGTTATAAGAAGGGGAATTAATTTTTCCGGAAACTGATAAGGGCCATAATTATTGGAACAATTGGAAATGGTAATCGGAAGTTTGTGAGTATGCCAATAAGCTCTTGTGAGATGATCCGCTGCCGCTTTTGAAGCACTGTAGGGACTGTGAGGATTATAAGGCGTCCTTTCATTAAATGGTTTGTCATTCACTTCAAGTGAACCAAAAACTTCATCTGTTGAAACAAGATGAAAACGAACATGACTCTCGTTTTTTGCAGCATCTAAGAGAACTCGTGTTCCCTCAACGTTCGTTTTGACAAAATCGGCACTATTATACATCTCTTTTGTTTTTTTCCAATATATTGACAAAATCTGGGCTATAAATTGCTATTCCGGCAAAGGTCCAGTGACTTTCGAGATCTTTCATTCTCGGTTTTTGGTATATGAAATGAATTTTGATTTTTCCTTTATATCCTCTTTTCACAGATACTTCAATCATTTTACCTAATCTTCTATCAAGAGTTATGACAGCTTTCTTGATACCAACTTTTTCGGCTCTCTCTAAGTGATAAATGATTACAGGCTTATTTTTAATCGGCAAAAGAACTTTGGGTAAATATTGTGTTAAGGGACGCATTCTAAATCCTTCCGTAGCTGCACAGATGATAACAGTATCTATTTGATTTTTCATAAAATTAAAGCATAAAATTATCGTCTAATCCTTTCACTGAATTGAGTTCGGCAGAAACATCATAGTTTGAAGATTGGATAATTTTTGAGCCCACTTTGTAATTTCCAAAAAACGCATCGGAAATATCATCCACATTTTTATTCCACGCCGAACCGTACAAACTCGCGGCCATTTCTTCAGACAGAACTTCGTGAAGAATCCCTCCCTTTGAAACCGCATACACGATCGGCACGCTTTGAAATTTCACCAATTTTTTTGCCGGGTGATAGGTCACATTTTTTCCAAGCGGAAGGGCGGACAGGGAAGATTGAGCAATTTCTTTCACCTCGTTAAAATTCGGAAACCAAGAAAAATAAACCTTTTCATTCGGAAACGCATGGCGCTTGCCGTCTGACGCGTAAAAATACACGGTCTTGCAGGGATCGTCGACCGCTGTTTTTCCCACGCACGCAAGTTTCACGAGCGCATTGGATTTCGTCTCCGGAATTTCCACGGCGGCAACGATCGAGAGTTTCAAAAAGGTCGGGGCAAGATCAAGCGCTTTTGCAATGTTCAACCGTCCGGCCCCGACCTTCCCGACCGCCTCTCCACTCGCAAAAACAGGATCTGCGGAAAGACGCAATATTGTCTCAACATCGCCGGGCGTGATTGAGGGATAAACGCCTTTCAAAAGCGCCGCCGCGCCCACCACCATGGGAACCGCCACGGACGTGCCGGACCAACCGCCTTCGTAAAAAAAATCCGAAAACAAACGCCAGGAATCATCTTGGAACGTGGTACTTAAAATTCCTTCCCCCGGCGCACTCAAGTCTGTACATAAAGATCCATAATTCGAAAAGTTTGATTTTGTATCGTTCTGATCAGACGCCGCCACTCCGATCACCCAATCCTCATTCTCATTTTCGCCGTGGCACGCGGGATAGATCGGTTTGACATCCACATTCAAACCGCCCTGCTTTGTGTTTCCAACCGCCGCCACGATCACCACTCCGGATTCATACGCATTCTTGAGCGCCCCCTTAAACGCCGGATCAATTTGATTTCCCGTAAAACTCAAGTTAATCACATCCGCACCATTTTTAACGGCATACGCAATGGCGGATGAAGCCGCCACGGAATCCCCCACGCCTTGATTGTCAAGAATGCGAACGTTCATGAGCCGCACCTGCCAATTGATTCCCGCGATTCCCTCCCCATTTGACGCTTTTGCCCCAATAATTCCTGCAATCACGGTTGCATGCGCGACAGCACCTTGGTCAACCGGCTTGTCTTTATCCGGAAGCGGAAGCGAATCGTTTGAAACAAAATCATAACCATGAATATCATCAACGTAGCCGTTGCCATCGTTATCTTTTCCATCATCTTTCACCTCGCCCGGATTGGTCCAAAGATTTCCGACCAAATCAGGATGATCCATATCAAATCCCGTATCCAAAACGGCCACAATCACCTCGTTTGATCCTGTGGTTTTTTCCCAAGCGTTTGGCGCACCGATCTTGTTCAAATACCATTGTTGCACAAACAACGGATCGTTTGGCGTGAGCGCAAAGACCGGTTGCGCGATCAAGAACGAAAGAGCCGTGAGGATGATGAAAAATTTCATAGACAGAGACTTTTTTGAGACTGTTGATAAACTCGCGAGCTGTCGGTGCGC
>CAYJVQ010000051.1:0-6165 GCA_964373605.1 uncultured Gammaproteobacteria bacterium
TGAAGAGGTGGCGCCGTCCCGCAAGCCGACAGGTCGCGAGTTTTTCAACGGTCTCGTGTATCGACGAATTTTGAATCGGTCGCAGGCCGTAAGACGCCAAATCCAGCCGAAAGATAATTGTGCAAAGGGTCTTAAGCCAGTCGCCTATTGGCGTCCGCAACAAGCGCAAACGGATCGATCTTTTCACCGGCTTCAAATCGATACGCGCCGGCGATCGCAATCATCACCGCATTATCACCCGTGAGCGAAAAATCGGGAGCATGAAAAGAAACGTCTGGAAAGGCTTGATGAAGCGTGTCTTCAAGCGCAGTGCGCAATAACGGATTCGCCGCCACGCCACCGGAGAGAATGACGGATCGCGGGTGATATTTTTCCGTTGCTCTTCGTGTTTTACTCACGAGCACATCAACGACGGCTTGCTGAAATGAAGCGGCAATGTCATGAATGTTTTTTTGTGATTCAGTCTTTCTGTCTTTTTGTGCTCCAACATAATTCTTCACAGCCGTCTTTAATCCTGAAAAACTGAAATCAAAATCATCGCTCTTCAACATCGGCCGCGGAAAATCAATAGCCATCGGATTGCCCTTCTTGGCCAATCGCGAAATCTCCGGACCACCCGGATAGGAGAGTCCGAGGAGCTTGGCCACTTTATCAAAAGCTTCGCCTGCCGCATCATCGCGCGTCATGCCGATAAATTCGTATGAGCCATGTTCGCGCATAATAATGAGTTCCGTATGACCGCCGGAAACAAGAAGACACAACGCGGGAAATTGGGGCTTTTTTTCTTGAACCCACACACTGTAAATATGTCCTTCCAAATGGTTGACACCGACCAATGATTTTCCCCAGAGCCAGGCGAGTGTCTTTCCAAGCTCGACTCCGATGCGAAGCGCGGGAATAAGTCCGGGACCGGACGTCACGGCAATCGCCTCAATGTCTTTCCCTTGCGGATGAACGTCCATTTCATCAAGCAAAGGAAAAATATGCTCGGCATGTTCTCGCGCCGCCACTTCCGGCACGACCCCTCCGTAACGCGCGTGTATCTTCACTTGAGAAGCGAGCGCACTTTTTTCAACAAAAAACCGATCGCCTTCTTTTTTGACCAAAGCGATGGCGGTCTCATCACAGGAAGATTCGATCCCAAGAATTTTCATGTTGGAAATCTTAACATATTTACAAAAAGGTGCTATAAACAAAGTAGCTTGATATGAAGAACCCTCGAGTCTACGATCCACAAGACTTCAGAGAACTGACGCTCCTTTTGGAGGATCTCTTTGATGTGGGTCGTGTGGGTGACTACACCCTTCTGCCCAGCGGGTTCATGAGCCAGAATTATCGAGTCAACACATCCGTTGGCTCGTTTTTTTTAAAACGCTACCGCGATCGCATCACCACCGTCATCCATGAAATCAAAATGGCGGAGGAATACTTCGCAAACGCCGGTCTCCCCATTATCCTTCCCATAAAAGATCGATATCAGCGTGAAGCGTTCTGGTGCGGATCTTGGCATTCCCTTTTCCCGTTTGTGAACGGAATAAGCCCGACTCGTCAAGATATCAACCAAAATCTGATTGTCTCTCTTTCATCCAATCTCGCAAAACTTCATGATGTCGGAGATCAATTTACCTTTCGACCTTTCCAAATGATGCGTATTGGCAATAAACGTAAATTCCTCATGGAGAATGTCGAGCTTGACAGACGGTTGGCACAGCGCCCCACTTTGACTCCACAGGAAGAACAGATTCGCGACATTCTTGATCTGAAACGTCGGCTGTTTCAGTCGGCGACTCGATCGCCTGATGATTTCCAGATGCCCTATGATTGTCTCATTCACGGCGACTATCAGCATCTCAATGTTTTCACCAAAACCGATACGATCACACATATCTTTGATCTTGAACGTACCGCTCTCGGACCGACCCATTATGAAATCGTTCGAGCTATTATTCTGGATTGTTTTGAGGATGGTTGGGAGGAGAAAAATTTTTGGGACGCGCGCCTGTATCTCAACGTCTATCGCGCACGTCGGAACCTCACTCTGCCGAAATTTACGCAAGCCCTCCATTACTACTATTACAACATTATTCACACATCGTGGATCGAAGCGAATTATCTAATCCACCATTCTGAAGAGTCACTGGCTTTTTTGGCTCTGCAACAAAAACGTCTCCTTTATCTTTCGTCACACAACCTGGATGAGCTGGCGCATTCCATCTGGGGAAAAAATGGGGTCAGGTATTGCTAATGACTTTTTGATTTAAAAAAAGTAATTAGCAAGACCTGACCCCATTTTTTTGACCCCGTGGTTCTATTCTTGGTGACCCCAGGGGGAGTCGCCCGCGCCTCTCGCCGTTGCAACGGCTCGGGCTGGGCACCGCCTCGCCACGGCGCTTGGGAGCGCCGTATGGCTCCGGCGTTCGATTCCCCCAAGGACATGCCGTAGTGGCATGTCCTCTCAGTCACCAATCAAAACATCCAGCATGAGCTGGATGTTTTGATTGGTGACCCCAGGGGGAGTCGAACCCCCCTTACCAGGATGAAAACCTGGTGTCCTAACCGATAGACGATGGGGCCATGATGAGAAAACGCGACAGCATCGTACGTATTTTTTACCGGTTCGTCAAGTCTCTTCTCTGACGATGTCCTCTCTCTCTCTTCACCGGGTAACGGTCGGTTATTGACGAATTCTCTTTATTCTGCAAAACTACTCCTCACGCGAGGAGGCAAACAATGGACTTTCCAAATGTCTTCGTCTGTGGGTGGCGCGTCAGAGAAGATCAAGGCAGGATCGCAAGCGTTGAGGCGATCTCATCACCTTCGCCCCATCATCTTGTCACACAAG
This sequence comes from uncultured Gammaproteobacteria bacterium, assembly GCA_964373605.1. GTDB lineage: Bacteria > Patescibacteriota > Patescibacteriia > UBA9934 > GWF2-40-263 > VGKU01. Next base: position 2,843 of record CAYJVQ010000051.1, read on the forward strand.
CGCTCGGCCAGCTCGGTCTTGGGATGAGCGATCTGTTCGCTGAGCACAACGAAATCCTCGTCGAGTGCCCCATCGGCGCCGCAAGCGAGACCCTCGTCCAATTTCCGGATTCACTCACACGTCTCCCTGATGAAATTTTGGAACAAATCGCGCATGTCGCACTGGTCGGATCACACGACCTGTTCGTGGCGGTGAAGTACTTAAACATCATCAGGACAATGTTGAACCAGTTGATGGAATCCTACATTCTCGCCAGCGGCATCAACGGGCATTCGCTGATCGATCACACGCCCAATGTCGAGGTCGTTTCGCGTCATGCGGATTACGCTCAACGTGCCAGAAAAAATCGAAACGTCATGAAGGTACGCGCCGGGGTTGATCTGATACAAAAAAACGGCCAACCGTCATTTCGCGTCTGGGGCTTTCACCGAAGCTTCCCATTGATGACGTGGGCACACCAGCAGGCAAAACCGCTTGCGACACATCTGCTCATCGAACGTGCCCTGAACATTCGCATGTCTCCCGGAAGCGATGCTGTTAACTAGAGGACAAACTCGTCCTCTTTTTTTATTTCTTTATCGTCACCGAGTGGGACTTATCATTACCGAGTGACGATAAGTCGGGAAAAATGCTACAATAAGTTTACATCAATGCGCTCTACCCCTATATGACTATTGAAAAATGGTTTTTCCTCCTCATCACGGCAGTCATTGGCTATCTGTTTTGGACCGTCATTCAACCTTTCGCGCTTGTCCTGCTCATCGCCGCCGTCTTTGCCATTATTCTCTCCCCGGTGGATCGTCACATCAATGCCTTTCTCAAACATCCAAAAATTTCCGCCGCGATCGTCTCGATCGGTGTGGTTATCCTCGTGTTTGTTCCTCTGTTTTTGCTGTCTTTGGTGATGGTGCGCCAAGCTTCGGATCTTATCCAACAATCACTTGGCACCGCAGGATGGATCGAAGGGATTCACCGCTTCCTTTTACCCATCATTTCTCTTTTTCCATTATCTATACAAGAGTCAATTCTCTCCTACGATCTCACACAACTGGGCGTGACGATTGCGACCTGGGCGTTTAGCAATATTGGAAACATTTTCTCAAGCGCAACCAATCTTCTTCTCAACACGTTTCTCTTTTTTATCGCTTTGTACTACCTGATCGTTGATCGCGAAAAAATCTATCAAGAAATTCTGACGCTCTCTCCGCTCAAAAATAGCCTCGACACGAAAATCCTTAAACGCATGGTCGCAACCGTGCGCTGTGTGGTATTCGGTGTTTTGATTCTTGGAATCGTGCAAGGCGTCTTTGCGGCGATCGGCATGACCATCTTTGGAGTGCCTGGCGCGCTCATTTGGGGAGCGGTGACAGCGCTCGCTTCCCTCGTGCCTTTGGTAGGTTCCGCCCTTGTGCTTGCACCAGCCGTTCTCTATCTCTTTTTTACAGGATCCACCGCGGCCGGATTTGGATTGCTGATTTGGTCCGTTATCATTGTTGGACTCGCGGATAACATTCTTGGACCTTACTTGATAAAAGGGACGACGCACATGCATACGTTTTTGGTACTCCTCGCCGTGCTCGGCGGCATTCAGACGTTTGGATATATTGGAGTGATCGCCGGCCCGACCATTCTCGCCGCTCTGCTCGCACTCATTGAATTGTATCAAACCGGTATTTTGAACAAAAGGACAATAAAAAAACAGGAGGGTCACTCATAAAATAATGAGTTTTCGATTGAAAAAAAAAGAGCGCGTGTGGCGCTCGAGAAAAGTCACTTGCGAATGCTCTGGAACGGATCAGAAGTATTCCAGAGCTCACGATCGGCAACGAAGTGCTTTGCATCTTTGATGAACGAGAGAAGATTGTCGCTCGTGAGGTGAAAATCATCCGGATAGAGCAGAAGTTCTAATCCGTCTCTGGGATGTTCGAGCAAGTTGCACGACAGGTGCGCATACGCGAGAAACTGATAAACCGCAAGCTGATTGATGACCAGACGAGCGAGTAAACTTGTATCCGGAATCCCAACCCAAGCCATGATCAAATCATCGTTGAGTGGAAAAGGATGTTCGGGATCGAAATGCACATCTTCCTCAACATGAGGATCGACGAGCTCACCGCTGACCCAGTTGAGCCGACGCAAGAGTATCGGCACGCGATCAACGGGACCGATCTTGCACAGCGGACAAAGCGATCCTGGCTGAAACAAACAGAGACCTTTCCATTTGTTTGGGAGGGGAAACTCGTTGCAATGTTTGCAAACGAGCGTCCAGGGAGTGATATTCTTGAGCGATTTGACGAATCTGTCAATGCGCGCCATGCTGACATCCCGATTCGCACCGACCGCCTCACCAATCTGATCGCTGGACACAGTGACAAGCTGACCAAACGTCACGTTCAGCCCAAAAACACGTTTCATGATCCCGTCCACGCGCTGATAGAACCAGTCAGTCGCATTGTGGAGGTCCAAACCGAACATCCGACCAATGAGCAGGCTAAGGGCTCTCAAGAATGCAGGTGGAAGCGCAATCGACCGCGTCAAATCCTGATTGAATTCCATGAACTCCTCCTTCAGAGACTGACCACTATCTTGTCTTAAATGATTACCCTTGTCAATCCTTTAAGCGAGACTGTTGAAAAACAGGCCATTCATGAAAATCAGGCAATCGGGAAAAGGCCTGCGTAAGTACGCAGACTTTGATTCAAGTCGCCGGTTGTCAGATTCTGCTCCAGTCCTCACCCCGTGTTCCGTTCGGCATTCTTTTGATTTGCTTGGATGCGATGCGCCAGTGAACCAAGAGCAGGAAACATCCAACACCGGCAATGACGATACTCCAACCCGTATCTGCGACTTTGAGCGCACCCCAGATTGCCAACGCCTCGATTATGAACGCAAGGAACAGCCATCGGTATCTGATGTTATTGTCTTCGTCAACGGCAACGACAACAGCAACAACGACGGAGAGGAGGGCGATGACGATGAGGGCGACGATGTTGTTGTTGAAGTTGGTGGCGGCGATGATGATGGCAACGAGGAGAGCGATGAGAACGGCAGCGCTGACGTAGACCAAGCTAGAATGGAAACCGCCGCAGACTTTGAAAAAGTGAATGATGAGAATGATGACAGCGGCAGCGATGCAGACGGTGATGGCAGTCACGAGGATTGGCTGTGGTGCACCTACCAGAGCCGCAATGTGATAGATGCAAACCGCCAGGACGATTACCGTGATTGCAGAAAGAACGAAGTTTTTCATGCTCGTTGTCCGGTGAAGGTGCTTGATCTCAATGATTCAACTTCAGTGAGATGAACGTTAATAGACCCTTTGC
>CAYJVQ010000052.1:0-6119 GCA_964373605.1 uncultured Gammaproteobacteria bacterium
TTTGGTTAGGGGTTTCAGTTCAAGAGGATAATCAAAAATCCACGTGGGATGAATCATCCGGGCGCGCGCCGTTTTTTTGTATAACTGATCGTAATGTTCGCCGATGCCCACACATCCCCGAAAATCAACATCCAGACGCTTCTGCAGAACCGCTTGAATAAACGACGTTTCGGTTTGATATTCATCTATATCGATCTCGCAGGCCTCAAGGATCGCTTGGCGGAATGTTTTGCGCGGCCATGAAACACCAAAATCCATTTCCCCATCTTTAAAAGGAACCTGAAGCGATCCGATGGTTTGTTGCGTGGTTGTGCGAATGAGCTCTTCCAGAAAATCGATAAACGTATCACGACTTTTGCAAAATGACCAATACAATTCAAGCATGGTGAACTCCGGATTATGCGCGTAATCAATCCCTTCATTGCGGAAAACTCTCCCTATTTCGTATATTTTCTCAAACCCGCCAACCAGCAATCGTTTGAGATATAGCTCCGGTGCGATACGCAGATACAGTTGCGAATGAAGAGCGTGGTGATTCGTCATGAATGGTCGAGCGTTCGCGCCGCCGGCAATTGGCTGTAAAATCGGGGTTTCCACCTCAAGGAATCCTCGCTCATCTAAAAAATGACGAATGGAGGAGATCAGTTTTGAGCGTTTAAAAAAACGATCTTTCACTTCAGGGTTGACGATTAAATCCAATTCTCGCTGTCGATAACGCGCCTCGACATCCGTCAGCCCGTGCCATTTTTCCGGCAGAGGTTGCAAGGCCTTGCACAAGAGAACATAGCTTGAAGCCAGAATCGTCTGTTCCCCTTTTTTTGTGAGAAAAACCGATCCGGTGATTTGAAGAAAGTCACCGATATCAATCGTTTCATGAAAAAAATCATACACCTCTCCCCCAAGCTCATCCCTCTTGAGCGCCATCTGCATGACACCAAAACCGTCTTGCAACTGTAAAAATGTCAAGCCCCCATGTTTTCGAATTAAGCGAATTCTCCCAACAACGGTCAGTGCGATCGAAGAGGTCTGAAGTTGTTCGAAATCAGCCAAAACTTCAGATAAGGTATGGCTTCGCGTCACTTCCGAAGGATAAGGATCCACTCCTTTTTTTCGTAGGAGCTCCAATCTTTCTAAACGAATGGCGTTTTCGGCTGACATACTATTTTATCGAAATGATTTTATAGTGAATCAATCCACCGGGTGTTTTGACTTCCACGGTCTCACCCACCCGATGACCCAGGAGAGCCATCCCGAGCGGTGACTCATTACTAATTTTTCCAAGCAAAGGATCCGCCTCGGCCGAACCGACAAGAGAATAAGTCTTTTCTTGGTTACTCACAAAAGCAGAAAACGAACATCCGAGGATAATCTGGTTGTTGCCGGTTGATTCCTCGACAATCACGGCTTCGCGGATCATATTTTCAATCTGCAAAATCCGCGCTTCATTCAAGGATTGCTGTTCTTTTGCGTCCTGATATTCAAAATTTTCAGAGAGATCTCCGAGTTCCTTTGCGACACTGATCGTTTCAGCAATTTCGCGACGTGTTTGCCTGGTGCGCATGGCCAATTCTTTTTTGAGCTCTTCCAACCCTTCTTGAGATATATACATAAGACCGTCACACGAGAGATTATCTCTGCAATGGCGCATTGTCAATCTTTCAGAAATATTTTATCATTCTTGCATAAATAGTAACATCCCGTATGACAAAAGCTCGACTTCTGCTGTTGGCGCTTCCGGTTTTTATTCTTTTCGTTCTGTTTTCATTTTTGCTACGATCATCCATCAAAGAAAATCCCATTGTCCAAGAGAAACCTCGGATCGCCGCGACGATATTTCCACTCTATGATATGGTAAGAAACATTGCGGGAGAAACCGTGGAGGTTGACTTGATTCTTGAGCCGGGAGCCAGCCCCCATACCTTTGAGCCAACGCCGCAAATCATTCGAAAAACACAAGAGGCAAAAAAAATCTTTTTTTTCGGTTACGGATTGGATGAGTGGGCGCTTGACCTTGTCTCTGATCCCTCTGTTTTCATGCGTGTCGATCAGGGCATCAGCTTGCGAACCGGCGATGATCGCGAACCGGTTGATCCACATTATTGGTTGACCGCGCAAAATGCCATCCTCATCTCCAAAACGATTGCTTCATCGCTCAAACAAACGTTTCCGGAACAATCCGAACAATTTGATGCCAACCTCGACGCTTGGATTCTCAAGCTGGAAAAACTGGATGTTGACATCAAAAACCAACTTTCAACCGTTACAAACAAAACACTCATCACCTTCCACGATGCCTGGTTCTATTTCGCCGATGCCTACGGACTCACGATTGCGGAAACCTTTGAACCAACCGTTGGGCGAGAACCGACGCCGCAACATCTGGCAAAACTCTCTGAAGTGATCAAACAAACAGGCGTCAAAACTCTGTATGCGGAACCTCAATTTTCATCGATCGGCCTGAAGGCGTTTCTGACAGGCCAAAACATAAACATTGCCGCGCTTGATCCGGAAGGCTCCAAAAACTCCCTCTCCTACATTGATCTGATGTACCAAAATGCCGTTACCATCGCCCAAAATCAATAAGACCGAACCGATCCTTTCTGTCCAAAATCTCAAAGTGAATTTTGGAACACAAACCGTCTTGGCAGATGTTTCATTTGAAATTCAGCAAGGGGAGATCGCCGCGATCATCGGTCCCAATGGCTCCGGAAAAACAACGCTCATTCGAGCCATGTTCGGTTTGATTCCGCTCTCTCACGGAACAGTGCTTTTTGAGACAAAACCGATTTCTCGTGCACGGACAAAAATCGGATATGTTCCCCAACGTTTTAGATTTGATCCAAATTTTCCGATCAACGTCAAAGAGTATCTGGAATTGAATCGTGTGGGCCAGAGCCTTTTTGCCCTTGAAGCCAAACTGGAAGAAGTTGGTCTTCCGTCATCCGTACTCAAAAAAAAGCTCGGTTCCCTTTCCGGCGGTCAGCTTCAGCGCGTCCTTATCGCGCAGGCGACGATTCATCATCCAACGCTTTTGGTCCTGGACGAACCGTCAACGGGTATTGATATGGTGGGCGAAAAACAATTTTATCGGCTGATTCAGGCGCAACGGGCTCGTCACGGAACAACCATTCTGCTCGTTTCGCATGATATTGCCGTCATCGCCAATGTGGTTGATCAAGTTATTTGTGTCAACAAGCGACTCGTCTGTTTTGGCCCGCCAAAAAAAGCGCTCACCCAGCAGACGCTTTCCGAACTCTACGGGCACGATGAACAAACGCTTTATTCTCACCATCACCACTAACTAAAGCCCTTTGCACGTTCTCACTTCCTATGGAGTTTTTTGACTTTCTCACGTTCCCGTTTATGTTGCGCGCGGTCATCGCCGGCATTTTTCTTGGGGTGCTTTTGGCGAGTTTGGGAGTGTTTGTGGCTTTAAGAAACATGGCTTTTTTTGCTGAAGGAATTGCGCATGCTTCGCTCGCCGGAATTGCTCTGGCGATTTTGGCCGGAGTGAGTCCCCTGCCCTTGGCAATGGTTTGGGCGATTCTGCTTGCTCTTTTGATTTATGTTTTGGAAAATAAAACGGGGCTTTCCACCGATATCATGATTGGAATTTTTTTCACGTCCTCCATGGCGCTGGGAGTGATTATCATGAACCTCACGACCGGATTTCAACCGGAGCTGATTTCCTTTTTGTTTGGCAGTATCCTTGCTGTTTCCGTTTCGGATCTGGCAATCATCGCCCTGTGCACCGTGATCATCATGACGTGGCTTTCCTTGTCGCAACGCCAACTGACTTTTTTGTCTCTCTCGGAAGAACAAGCAACGGTCTGCGGAGTTCCGGTTCGTTTACAAACGGCATTGTTTTATGTTGCGCTGGCTCTCTCGACCGTTCTGGGAGTGAAAATATTAGGGATTGTGCTTATCTCGGCCCTTCTCATTATTCCTCCCGCGATCAGCAAAATGGTTACTTCAAGTTTTCGATCACATTTGTTTCTCTCTATTCTTTTTTCCGAAGTGATTATTTTTTTTGGTCTCGCAATCTCTTTTGCTCTCGACTTCCCATCCGGAGCCACGATCGTCCTTCTTGGAACGATCATCTTTTTTACGGTGGCAAGTTGGCATGCCCTGAACGGCCATTCGTAAACCACCAAGATAAAATTTCTCTGGCGAGCGGCACCGCCGTTTCCGTGCTTTCCCCTCCTTCTTCCACAATCACCGAAAGAGTGATGTCAGGATCTTCGTAAGGGGCAAACCCGGTAAACCAGGAATGAAATTTTTGCGATCCGGACGCTTGGGCGGTTCCGGTTTTCCCGGCGACGGAAAATGGCAACGCCTGCAGGGAACGTGCACTTCCACGCAAAACGGTTTCACGCATGGCACGTTTTATCAACAGAAGCGCGGATTCATTAAGTCCATTCATCCTCGCCGATGGGGCGGAAATTTCAGATTGAATCACATGCGGCACCACTTTGATACCGTTATTGGCAATGATTCCCGTGGCGTGCGCCATTTGAAGCGGAGTGGTCAAAAAATCCCCTTGTCCAATCGCCAAATGATACGTATCCCCGACGTACCAACGTTCACCCTTCACCGCTTCTTTCCATTCTTTCGATGGCAAAAATCCATCCGCTTCTCCGGGAAGATCAATTCCGGTTTGTGATCCAAAACCAAACCTCGTGGCATAATCCGAGATGAGCTTCACGCCGAGTCCATTGAACCCATCGAATCCGCCGCCGATGATGTAAAAAAATGTGTTGACGGATTCGGCAATCGCCTTGGTCACGTCCGTGACGCCATGACCGCCGGTTTTCCAATCCGGAAAAAACCATTCACCGATTCGTAATCCGCCGGAGGAAACAAAAGAGGTGTGCTCGGAAATAATGCCTTCCGCTAAAGCGGCATAGGCGACAAACGGCTTAAACGTGGAGCCGGATGGAAATTCACCGGAAATCGCTCTGGCAAAAAGGGGTTTGTCCGAATTCTCAATAAACGTTTGAAATGTTTCTTGATCCATCCCTTTTGCAAAATCATTATTATCGTACGCGGGAAGACTGACGAGAGCGTAAACTTCCCCGTTTTTTGGATTCAAGGCAACAACGGACGCCTTTGAAGTGCGAGTGGCAAGAAACAAATTTTGAAGTCTTGATTCAATAAAGGCCTGAAATTCAGCGTCAATGGTAAGCGAAATATTTTTTCCCGGCATTGGATCGGTTTTTGAGATGACCGACAGCTCTCGCCCCCGCGCATCAACTTCCACGATCATTTCACCTGTTGTCCCACGCAAAATGCTTTCGGCGCTTTTTTCAACTCCCGATTTTCCCAGAGAATCAATGGGCCGATATCCTTGATCGGACACATCCTCGAGTTCTTCACGGGTGATCATTCCCATGTATCCAAGAAGGTGAGACAGCGAAAAAATTCTCATGGGATATTGGCGCAGAGAGGACATTTGCAAATCAAAACCGGGCAGATTTTTTGTTTCAATCGCCAAATGCATCGCCCGTTCGTAGGGAAGATGTTTCGTCACCGGAATCGGTTCGGTTGGCGTTTTCGCAAATTCGGTCAACAACAAATCCAAATCCGTTGGTTGGATCCCGGCCAATAAACTTGCGCGTTCAAACAAGATGCGTTTCTGCTCCGGCTCTTTTGGAATATCCGCGATCGTCATGGTCATGACAAAAGAAGGAATGTTTTTTGCCAGGATGAGACCGTTTCGATCGAAAATGAGTCCTCGTTGCGGAAGGACGCGCGTCACATGAAAACGGTTTGCTTCAGCCAGCGTGCGAAAATGCGTTCCTTGAATAATTTGCAGATGCGCGGAACGTCCGACAAAAATCAAAAATAAAAAGATCAAAATAAAGGAAGCGTATTTTAATCGCGTAGACGAAATCACGGATCCGATGTGTCCGAGATTCGAAAGCGATCCATCAAACGGATGATTGGATACCGCATATTCTACATCCTCCTTCGCTTGACGATTCAAAGCCCGCCCAAATGAACGATGGGATTGCAAAACAAATAAATGGGATGATCGTTGACGTTTAAACATAGATCCTTTGTGCAATTAATTTCGAGCTGGTTTGGATGACGTGCGAGCAAAGAGCGATGAAAAATGA
>CAYJVQ010000053.1:0-5872 GCA_964373605.1 uncultured Gammaproteobacteria bacterium
CTCCTTATTTTTCATCATTCTTTGCTCGCACGTCATCCAAACCAGCTCGAAATTAATTATGCAAAAGGTCTTATGTGTCTTCGACAAGTTCAGGAGCTCAATTGAAGTTCGGGGGATTGAGTTTCGGTTTTTTCCAGGGCTTGTCAAATGAGCAAAACACAATATCCAGTCAATAATCATGAGTTTTTCAATGATTTCTTAGCAGAATGAACCCGGGCTTCACATGGAACCGCATCAAAATGTGGTGATACTTTCAGCACGGTCGCAGGATAGAGTAAAATTGTTAATTATGGGCCTGTAGCTCAGTTGGTAGAGCGTCGCATTCGCATTGCGAAGGTCAGGGGTTCGACTCCCCTCAGGTCCACCAAATAAAATACTCGTGTTTCGATGGGGTGAGGTTTTACCAGCAAAATAAACTTTGATGCACTGAATCGTAAATGAGATTAAGTGGATCTGGTAGCTTAGATGATTTTTAATTTTTTGTGTACACTAGTGTAAACAAAAAAGAATAGCTTGGACAAACGATCATATTTTTTTGCTAAATTGACTTAAATTGTCAATTATGAAATATGACGTTTAAGTTTGTGTACACTGGTGTACACAAAAAAGGATGGCTTACACAAGCGATAACTTATTTTAGCTAAATTTACATAAATTATCAATTCCAAAATATCGTAAGTCGGTTTGTGTACACTAGTGTACACAAAAAATTCCGGCCATTCTGATTCATTATATTTTCGCTAATATCACTGAAATTAATAATCCTTTAGATTTTAAACGCGCATTTTGTGTACACTGGTGTACACAAAAATTTCTAGTTTTTGCATACTCAATTTTTTTCGCTAAATTTAGAGCAATATTTGTACATATCCAGAAGAAAGATTTTTTTTGTGTACACCAGTGTACACAAAAAAAGTAATTGTGGATATTTGGTCTTTTTGGTTTTTTTTACTCAAAATTTCCTGAAAAATCAGCCTATTTTCGAACATGTGGATGATTTTTTTGCTAAATTTAGCAAAATTAAATATTGACTACAATTTGTATTCATGCTACAATATGGCTTGTAAAGGAGATTTTTATGAAAAGAACTCTGGCAACCTTTGCAACTGTGGGGTTTTTTGTATATGCGCAGTTTGCAGGTGCGGCGATGTCATCTACGAACTACCAAATCCGGTGGGACACAGTCAACACTGGTGGTTCTGATACATCAAGCTCGGCAACTTACCTTTTGAAGGATTCTGTAACCGATGTTGCGGGGTTTGTCGCCTCGAGTACCACCTATCAGATAACTGATGGGTATCGTGCGGGAATTTTTGATCAGATTATCTCTTTCGATCTTTACATTCAAAATTCATCTGCGGAAACCGAAATATTGGCCGTTGATCGAAATACTTACACTGTCACATCATCAGTCGGGTTATCTGTCGGAAACTATGTTGCTATCGTCCAGGATCGCGGAGAGAGCCAAATCGTCGGTTTTGGTAGGATTCAGGGATTGATGCAAGGTCCGGATGCTGTGACTGTTGATAGACTCACCATTGGGGGCTCAACACCTGCCATCAATGGACTAAACGACTTCCTTTACCCGCTCACAAGCTCAAGTCTTGCTTTGGAGACTATTTCCGACACATCTGTTGGCACAGGCGTTGTTGGTTTTGAGGTCACAGCTGATGTCGTTGATGGATATGTCATCCAAATTCTGGAAGACGGCAACTTGCGCAATGGGTTAAATGATATAAACGATGTGACGGACGGGGCAGTGACGGCCGGAAGTGAGGAATTCGGATTGCGATCCTCGGATTCAACCTTGGCGAATTCCGCCTTTGATACCAGTGATGCGGCTGTGACATCAACGGCACAGGATATTGTTACGCAAAGCACCTATGCGATTGATAACCGATCCTTTGTCACTTTCAAATTGAGCGCAAGTTCTTCAACGCCCTCTACCACGTACACCAACATAACAACATTCATCGCATCCGGTTTGTTTTAAAATATGAATCGAATTTTCGCCATACTCATGCTCACACTTATTCTTACGCCTCTACGCGTGGGAGCTGTGGCATTGTCTCCGGCGGTGCAAGAGTTGGCCGGAGCGCCCGGAACGGTTGTCTCAAGCAGTCTGACGATCATAAACGCAAACACGCGAGAACAGACTTATTTTTTGGGAGTGATGAAATTTTTGCCAACCGAGGATGGAAAAAGCCCGATTTTTTTGCCTTATGATGAAGATCACACCGGTCTTGCGCAATGGATCGTTCTCCCGTTTGAGTCATTTCGGGTGCAAAGCAACAGCAAGGGCGAGATTCCGTTTGAAATCGCCATTCCAAAGGGCACTTCACCAGGCGGTTACTACGCCGCAATTACCGTATCGCAATCTCCTTCAGATCTTGTTGCGACCAATGGAGCGGTGATTGAGGCAAAAACAGCTGCCATGATTCTTTTGACGGTTCAGGGAGATTTGGTCGAACGTTTGGCCCTTCTGAATTTTAGCGATCTTGGTTCTTCTGTCAGATCAGTGTTCAACAACGGGTTTTATTATCGCGTTCAAAATCAAGGAACGGTTCATCTGACACCTGAAGGGGCGATTGCGATAAAAGATTTTTTTGGACGAACAGTGGCATCGTTTGATGCAAACGCCACAAAAGGACGAGTTCTTCCAAACTCCACTCGCAGATATGAAATTGAGTCCCAGCTCGACAACGCGGGTTTTTTCTCCATCATTAGCGAGCAGATGAGCCAGTTTGCAATCGGACCCATGACAGCAGAATTTGATCTGCGCTACGGAAATTCGCCAGAGACGATTCATGCGCAAACTTCGTTCTGGTATGTCCCTTGGCAACTGATTCTCGTGGTTGTGTTGTTGACGGCGATGATGATTGGTTTATTGATTCGTAAACGTCGAGTTTTACAGAGATTGTGAAATAAAAATGTGTGCTCAAATTGTTTCGTCCTATCTGGAGTCTCGCAATCATTGTCTCACTTTTTGGGACACTGGTTTCGGTGTCTTCAGGTTTTGCCGCCACGGTCACAAGCGCCAACGATGACTCAACGACGCTTCAGACAAGCACGCAGGCCAACCACCGAGTGATCTTTACAACTCCATCAGGTGTGAGTATGGGCTCAACGATCACTCTGACGTTTTCAACGGCGTTTGATACATCTTCGATTATCGAAGACGATGTGGACATTTCGGATGACGGGGTGGATCTCACCACGGCTCCAAATTGCGCAGGAACAGAGCAAGCGTCGGTCGTGATGGCAAGCGATGTGTTGACGATAACGATTTGCGCCGGAGACGGCGGCGCCATTGCAGCGGCGAGCCAAGTGATTGTTGAAATAGGAACCAATGCAACCGCTTCAGGCACAGGAGCAAATCGGATTGTCAATCCGACCAGCTATGGAACGTTTTTTGTCTCGATTGACGGAACTTTTGGGGATTTTGGCTCGATCGCGCTTCCGATTTCCTCTACAGATGACACTGTTTCCGTGTCCGCTTTCGTGCCAGCCGTTACAAGCGGCGGGTCAGGCGGCGGAGGGAATCAAGGCGATACAACAGCTCCGGTTATCACGAATATCGTTGTTTCAGGCGTCACGGCAACAGCGGCAACGATCAGTTGGTCGACCAATGAGTCGGCTGATAGCGCGGTTTACTATGGTTTGACGCCGGCGTTTGAGCTGGGCGTTGTCACCAGTGCAACATTTGAAACGAACCACACGATTTTATTGTCCGGTCTGACGTCAGGCGGAAAATACTTTTTTCAAGTTCGTTCCAAAGATGTGAGCAAAAATGAGGGTGTCTCTTCAACACTAACGTTTTCAACACTCGATTTGACAGCGCCGATCGTGTCGCTGATTTCCGTTGTTGATATTACTGCCACAAGTGCACGAGTGATTTGGACAACAAACGAGCCAGCCAATAGTTTTGTCGAATACGGGTTGAGCGCAAGCTACGGATTGAGCAAGACTGATAAGGCGCTTGTTACGAGTCATAGCGTCACTCTCACAGGTCTCAGTCCATCAACGGTTTATCATTTTCGCGTGCAATCCTCTGATAGTGCCTCCAACAACACTCTTTCAGCCGATCAGACGTTTTCAACACTTGCGGATTCAGCGCCTGCGAATGTTTCCGGGCTGACGATCAAATCAGGAAATAGCCAACTCTCGCTTACTTGGACCAATCCGCCAGACAGTGATTTGTCAGGAATTCTCGTTTTGGAATGTTTAGACGGAGTTCCATCCGGTCCAAATGATCAAACCGTGTGCACGCAAGTCTTAAACGAGCTTGCTGAATCGCTGACTCGCACAGGTCTTTCCAATGGAAAAACTTATTATTATGGAGTTTTCGCTTATGATGCTGCAGGGCAATTCGCTTCTGGGGCTGTTGGTTCAGGTATACCAACGGCTTCAGAAGAAGAGGTGCCGATTCAGCCAGAGCCTAAAGTGCCTTTCGAGGAACCGCTTGAGGAACCATCGAAAGAGCCGGCCGGCGATCAAGGTATCTTTGAACCGGGTATCGGTTTGGGTCAGCCAACTCTGTTGGGTGCGGGGGCGGTGAAACTCAAAGCGAGTGACTTGGAAATTGTTGTGGCAGGCGGAAAGATCGTCCTTTCTCTGGGTGCGAAAGGCGCGTTTGATGTCCTGCCGGCCAAACAGATTCGTCTTCAGGTAAATGCAGATGACATTTCCGATGCAATCGAATTGCTCACGCTCTCGATCGATTCGGAAACGTTTCTTCTCCATCTCGCTGACGAGCAAGATGGCAGTGCTCTTTTTTTCGCGGATGTCATAACGCCTCAAACGTCCCAACTTTATGCCATGAGCGTTTTGGCAGAATATAAGGATGGTTCTCAAGAGACGGTTTCTTCATTCCTGAACGTCGTTCCTTTTGGAACGGCCGTACAGGTCATCGATGCTGAAGAAATCGTGCTGGGCGGGGTGAAGGTCACCTTGTCGCAGGTGGTGAACGGGAAAACGATCGTCTGGGATGGGTCACCCTACGATCAAGACAATCCGGTTACCACAGGTTTCGATGGAACATTCGGATGGTATGTTCCAAACGGAACGTTCAGTCTCTTGGGAAACGCAGACAACTTTCTGTCATACCATGGCGATTCGATTGCGGTTGACAATCATATTGTGAACCAAAAGATCGTGATGGCCGGGACGGTTCTTCAGACTGGCAAGGAGCCGACGATCCTTGTTAAGACTCTGAAACAGGTGTTACAGACGTTTAGCCGTGTGATCATAAGCCCAGAGGTTTTGGATCTCGTCACACCGGCACTTGCGATCAGTGCAGGCGCCAGTTTGGTGATCCTGATCATGGCCTTTGACTTCATCCCACTGCTTCAATATCTCTTTACGGCGCCGGTTCTCTTGTTGTGGCGACGTAAACGCAAAGGTTTTGGCGTGGTCTACAACGCCATTTCCAGAGCTCCGGTTGATCTTTCGGTCGTTCGTCTTTACCTCGTTGAAGACGAGACAGCGTCAGGTCCGGGGCGGCTTGTGAAGAGCCGTGTCACTGATAAAGGTGGCAGGTTCTTCTTTCTCGTGCCGCCCGGCGTCTATCGCATCACCGCGACCAAAGCAGGATTCCGTTTCCCCACGGACTATCTGAAAGATGCAAAAAATGACGGCGCGTATCTTGACGTGTATCACGGCGAGATCATCCGAGTCACAGACAAGGATGCCGTTATGACTCCGAACATCCCGCTTGATCCGGCTCAAGCGGGACAAACTCAAGCTTCCTCTCGCGTGGTTTGGCAAGGACGATTACGCACACTCCAACAAGGCGTTGGGGTTAGCGGCGTGCTGATTTCGATTGCGGTGGCGATGGTCCGACCGTCCGTGCTTGCGGCCGGAATGATCGCCA
>CAYJVQ010000054.1:0-5810 GCA_964373605.1 uncultured Gammaproteobacteria bacterium
CAACGGCGACAGTCCGTTGGCCCGAAGACATGTCAACACGTCTCCACACCCTTTTCTACCCTTGGTTTGACAGACGGGCCAAGAAAATAGAATCTGTCGATCTCTCTCTGACAAACGTTTGTCTACAAAAATATTACACCCCCACGCGAAAGTGACAAACATCTCCATCTTGAACCACATACTCTTTTCCTTCTATTTTCAATTTCCCTGCCTCGCGTGCCCCAGCTTCGCCGAGCTTCACAAAATCTTTCCAATCAATCACTTCTGCTCGAATAAACGCTTTTTCAAAATCCGTGTGAATTTTTCCCGCGGCCTGTGGAGCTGTCGAACCTTTTGTGACCGTCCATGCGCGTGTTTCTTTTTCCCCGGAAGTAAAAAAAGTGATGAGATGCAACATTCGGTAACATTGTGTAATCAGACGGTCGAGTCCGGATTGTACAAGTCCCATCTCTTTCAAAAACAATTCCTGATCCTGGGGTTGCATCTCCATAATTTCTGATTCCAACTTCACAGAAATCGGCAAGGCCATGTGGGAAGAAATGAGCGGACTCTTCCACGAAGCGATTTTCGTATCGTCTACATTGACAATAAACAAAATCGGTTTGCGTGTAAGCAAACGAACATCTTTGATCATTTTCTCTTCCTCTGCGGAAAGTTCGACCGTTTGAGCCATTTTTCCGGCTCCCACAATCTCAAAAAGTTTCATGAGTATCTGTTCCATCGCTTCAAGTTCTTTGGTGCGTCCCGATTTCATTTTCGATCGCACGGTTTCCAAACGTTTCTCGATCACCACCCAATCTGCCATCGCGAGTTCGATCTCGATCGTTTCCACATCACGCGTCGGATCCACTTTTCCATCCACATGGTGAACATTCACATCACCAAATTCACGAACCACATGCACAATCATATCCACCTCGCGAATATTCGACAAAAATTTATTGCCCAATCCTTCTCCTTTATGGGCGCCTTTTACAAGACCCGCGATATCCACAAACTCAATCGCGGTTGGAATGATTTTCTTGGAAGAACTCACTCGCGCAAGCTGTTCCAATCGATCATCCGGCACTTCCACCACCCCGATATTCGGCTCAATCGTACAAAACGGAAAATTCGCGCAGTCAACCTGCTTTTTCGTGAGAGTTTGAAATAAGGTTGATTTGCCAACATTTGGTAAACCAATAATTCCGACTTGCAACATACGCGACGAGTATACCGAGAGCCGACAAATTATGGAACAGTGCCGGGACGTCTGATATTTTGCCTTTGGCATGTGGATAAAAAAATAAATCTCTCCAAATGTGATATGATAACAATCTGGATCAATAGAAGTTTGCGCCGGTTCGCTCCATAAGGAAACTCCTCTTGGAGTGTTCTCGCGCGTTCTCCCATGCGGGTTTCCCGCGTGGTGGCGGGAGATTCAAATGAACAAGACGATTTTCTATCGTTTTGGACATGGTGGATGCCGAGCACCGGAAAGACCGGAATCGATCATTTTCCCTTCGTTTCCGTATGAGGGCTTTAGGAAGCCTCTGCGGAAAATTCGGCGACCTCGCTTCTCTGTGCCGTGCTGTTGCTCGTCTCTATGCTCGTCGCGTTGAGGGTAGCGTTCTTGAAGGCCACATCTTCATGTGCCCTTCTGTCGTCTGAGTGATCTTCGGTGAGATTCTGGTTATCGCGTCTCAAACCCCGACCGAGTGTATGAAACGGGTTTGCAACCTGTTTAATCATCACGCTCCCGGAATCCCATCTGTTCCTGCAAAGGAAGCCTAATCCACTTCCTTTGCCCTTTCTTCAGCGGTCGCATGGCCGCTCTTTTTTTTTAAAAAAAAAACGCGGAAATTCCGCGTCAGCGAGAGGTGAGGTAAGCCGTGGCACGATCAAGTGTGACCCCATCGATAAGACCACAATAAAAGTAGTGTTGGACCAGTTTGCGCAAGCTAAAGAGCGAGTGAGTTCTCACTCCCTCCTGTCGCAAAGGATCGACTCCTTCCCGCTCATGATCCACAACCACCATGAGATCATGAACTGAAAAACCGTAATCGCGTAGCGTTTTGATCGCTACAAGCTTTGCATCGGTTTCGAGGTTACTATTGTCGACGAGCAGGATGGTTGCACTCGGAAGAAGTTCGTCCACGGATCCTACAGAAGTGTTGCATCGCGTTTCGTCACACGGCAACGGCTTGACAAGACGCACGATCGGCACGGACACGACCGAATGGTTCATCCCATCGGCAAACGGCTCGCCGGAATTGGGAATCCCACATACGCCATCGAACCTGATGTCGCTATCATGCAAGGTCTGTGCAAACGCACAAGCGATCGCCTTGCACAGAAACGGAGTGAGGGGCCCGGGATGAAAATTCTGCGGCGTTCGCAGATTGAAGAGGAGCGGGCAGTTGGAATTGCCGAACAACACGGCACCGATGCGGTAAAGTTCACGAGCGAGCTCACGACCATTTACCGTAGCCAAGTAAGACATAACCACCTCCCTCAATCTTCCTGCGTCTCACGACAAGGCACCAGCTCCAGACGAAGCTCAAGTCCTTCGTCTTCAAGTGTCATGATGGCTACATCAAGAAGCGCCAAGAGTTCTCCGAAAGCTCCTGCCACACTGGGCGAGTTTGCAAGAACGGACAAACCGGCGTCTGTGTACATCAACTTAAGTATGTACTCTCTAACCGCCAACTTCAAGTCGCCACAGGCATGAGCCTCGCGAAAAAGCTCGACCAAAAAGTGAATGTACTCGGGAACATTCGCCCTTTCCTCTTCAGGATGATCTTGTGTTCTCCTGTGATTCATGTGCACGACATTGCTCAACTCTGTTTTTTCTTCGCTTCCGCAAACCTCATTTTGAAGCAGTGGATAGATGCCCAATGCTTGATCTATCGCTTTCTGGAGCTGTCTTTGCTCTTCGATCGTCAGGACGTGGCTAAAAACCTTTCGGGCCAAAAGCCGCTTACCCTGCTTGATTGCCGGCCAACAAACGGCAAAGGCTTGTCGAATTCGTACTATGGACTGGCCGGTGTCTTCGAGATCCATCAGACCAACCATCAACACTGAATCGCCCAGAGCCAGACCGACGCACGCAAGCATCTTCCGAAAAAGAGTATCTTCTTGAGTTCTGGTTTTCTCGCTCACGATCTGTCTCCTCTTGACTTGTGAACAAAAATGTTAGGCGAAAATCAAAAATGTGTCAATTCAACTGACCGTGCATTTTACCTCAAGGTGCAACATCCAGTAAAATCTTTTTTTAAGTGTAAACTCTTCTATAAATCAAAAAAGTCATTCCATCAGAAATTTTATCGCAACTGGGATTTGCCTATTTTATCAAAAAAAGGTATCTTACCGTTAATACTTTTTACCCCTACGTTATGGTAAAAAATATAAACGGTAAATCTCGCCTATTGGAGAAAAAAATGACTCGTATTCGCCCTAAAAAGTTTATGACCTCTACCAGGTTACAAACCATGCTTTTAAAATACCAAGCCATTCCAATCTTTACGCAACGAGACGTCCGTCGCCTTTTATCTCTCACGCCTCGACAAACGGTTCGTGCGCTACACCATGCCATAGATGAAGAAGTGCTTATCCGAATCAAACCCGGTCTCTATAGCCTTGCTGTACGGCCACCTTCGGCCTTCATCGTAGCAAACTATCTTCTTGATCCATCTTATGTATCGTTAGAATCTGCTCTTTCTTACCATCGAATTATTCCAGAAAACGTATACACTATTACTTCCATGACCCCAAAGCCTTCAAAAAAGACTACTCGTCTGAATCGTGAATTTTCTTACCATAAAATAAACCGTCAACTTTATTTTGGTTATAGTAATGTTTTGATTGGTGGTGCTTCAGTTCTTATGGCTGAAAAAGAAAAAGCTGTGTTGGATTACATTTACTTTGTCGTGCAGGGTTTGCGCAAAATAAATCAACGTTCAAATTTTTCAAAACTTGATAGAGAACGAATCAAGACATACGCCTTCGCCTTCAAAAACGTACTTAAAGGAAGGAAGGGTGTCGCCTTCAGTAATCTCCTTCGTTCATTGAAGCTTGTATGATCAATCTCGCAAATATCACAGAACTTGCCATCAGAGAACAGACCTCTGAGATCAACATCGCCCGTGAATACCTCCAGCACTTATTTTTACGTGAACTCTATAAAAAAGACGGAGCAGATCGTTTCCTCTTCAAAGGCGGAACAGCAATCCGTATCGTGTACCAGGGTTCACGTTATTCTGAAGACCTGGATTTTTCAATTCCAAGGATGAGTAAAAGAGAAATCGAGGATATTCTGGAAGAGACATTCGCATCAATAGGACAGGAAGGTATAACGACAAACTTGAACATTCAAGAAGCGACTGAAACAACAGGGGGTTATCTGGCAATCATTCAACTAGATATTCTTGGTTTCAAAGTTGAAATCATGACAAACATGCAAATGAAGGATGATGTTGCGTGGCTCGTTCCAGAAACACATGTGATTACGAACCAATTCCTTCCGGCATATTCACTCACCGCTCTGAAAGGTGAATTGATCGTCAAAGAAAAAATGAACGCTTTGATAGAGCGGCATAAACCACGCGATGTGTTCGATGCTTATTTTTTCGCACGTCATGCCCAACTGCGACAATACCTTCCACACGAATCGGAGACACTTGCACGTATCAACACATCACTGGATCAAATCTCTGACCATGATCTTGAGGTGGATCTCAAACCGTTTCTCCCTAAAAATTACCAGTCCATTATCAAACAACTTAAAAGTTCTGTACGAGAAGAGTTGGGAATCCAATAAATTTACGATCAGTTACCATGGGCAAAGTCTCTGACGCTTTATCATTTTGGTAAACAATCAAATGACTGACCGAATGTTCATAAACTTTCCAGTGGATAAATATCAAAAGCGACCTCCTCGTATGGATGAATGCTTTTTACTTTCTCAACGACTTTTTTCAAAATTTCTCGCGGCACAATGGCTTCTATTCTTTCTTCTTCAACGGCCTCATATTTTCCAGCCTTACCAATGGCGGAATTTGATTTTTCGTTTCCGCGAAAACGGCCCATGCCGCGAGAAGAGAAAGAACAAAAGTCATAATTTCCAATTTTCCCTGCTCCGGCTTCGCCAAGAGCTTGACGAACTGCATCCGCGTGAGAAGTTGGAACAAAAACGACAAATTTTACATTTTTAGTTTCCATCACATGAACTTTCAGGATTTTTTGAGGTACCTCTTTTGAGAATTTCATCAAGCAAACCGATCTCTGCTTGAGATAATTCGGCCAAAGCTATTGTTATTGGTGTACGAGTAAAATCAATCTGCGCTCCCTTCATTTTGGCGAGAGCAAGAGCCGTCGCTCGGTGATGACCCTCCAAACAAACGATGGTATCGAGATCTTTTCGAATGAAACCTATAAATTCCGTAGGGAAAGGTAATCCTTTTAAGATAGATAAAACGCCGTTGTGATTATTGAA
Organism: uncultured Gammaproteobacteria bacterium; assembly: GCA_964373605.1. GTDB lineage: Bacteria > Patescibacteriota > Patescibacteriia > UBA9934 > GWF2-40-263 > VGKU01. The sequence continues at coordinate 5,474 of CAYJVQ010000054.1, forward strand.
AAAATCGTATTGCTCCCGAATACCCAATAATTCCTGAAAGGTTGTTTTATTTTTTTTGATGACACGAGATTGCCACCCACCATAAGGACCTATGAGCATGTTAGGCACTTCATTTAACGGATCAGTAAAATCGAAGATCTGCCATTTGCGATCTTCGGCTTTTATTTGAGATGCGGTAAATCGTCTCCAAGATTCCCAATCAGACCAGCCCTTGATTTTTGTAGCGCATTCAACCCAGCCGGGATTGTTGGCCTCTCGATCTCGCCATCCTTCAAAGACTTCTCCCCAAGTTGTTTCTCGATTAAATTTCATTGAGATCGTGTTACCGGTTCTACAA
>CAYJVQ010000055.1:0-5734 GCA_964373605.1 uncultured Gammaproteobacteria bacterium
GTCGCAGGCCGTAAGACGCCAAATCCAGCCGAAAGGTAATTGTGCAAAGGGTCTTTAGACTTTTTCTTCCGGGACTGAACGGTTTCGATGGAAGATCCTTGCTTCATGATCAAGCCGAGGCGGCATGGCGCCTCGCAAATCTTTCCATGCAAGACGATACTTGCAAACAACGTCTTCGCGAAAATCAAGAACGCGTTTCGCGTTCCTGCCTTCGCACCCGTTCTCGCCTAATCTAGGTTGAAGAACCGTTCGCTTCAGTTCTGCTCGATCGCTGAATGGCGAACGTCATATTTTCGAGCTCGAACGAGTGGTCGTCGATCTCACTCGTTTTAAAGATTGCGATCAACAACAGCGTGTGCGTTTTGTTCCGCTTTAAGCGCGCGCTGAACACAAAGCGGGAATGCGCTTGGAAACATCGTGTTGTGAGGCCTTACCAGACCGGGGTTCAATTCCCCGCAGTTCCACCAACAAAAATAACCGACCCGAAGTCGGTTATTTTTGTTAAAAATTCATATCACCGAGTGACGATAACGGTTCACGAGTACGCTTCTTTTATTCTTTGCGTTAAACGCGTTAATCCTTTTTCCGCTAGTTGTGTTGGGTCTGTAATGGGTGTCACCGAAGGATAAACAGCATTAACATCGGTCAGCAAATTCTCGTCATCTTCCGGAGCGATCAAAAACAGATCCACTGGTACGCCCATTTCTGTCAAACGCGCAGTTGCTTGTTTGACGAGTTTTGGTTCATTGGATCCACCATCAGCTGTTGCTATAACAAATCGACGCGTCTTCCACCCATGTTTTTGCAGAGTCGGCTGTGTTTTACGCACATCATCCTGTTCACGCAACGACAGCGCGATCTGATTTTCGATCAGTTTGAGACCTTCGTGATCGGGCGTACCTCCTCCCGCACCCGCATTAAGCGCGCGATACAAAATAATCTGTTCTTTGGGTCCCCACATTTCCGTTAACGGTAAAACGATTTGTGTATCCTCTCCAAACACCGTTGCACTGACCCGTACCGGCATCGGCGCTTTTAATTTAAGATGACTTTTCCTTGCCGTCACGGCCGCGTTCATGCAAGAGTCAACAAATAAAAATCCCATGTCGCGCTGGGTGTCCGCCTTCACAACTCCATCAAGAGAATCGTTCATGGATCCGCTCATATCCACAGCAAGATACACCTCGTACCCACCGAACCACCTCTCCGTTTTCCGTTCCTTTTCCTCGCGTTCGCCAATGAGTGGATCCTTTTCACCTGCCAATATCTCAATGTAGCCGGACACCAGTTCGTCTGGATCGATCTCGTCCATTTTTGACAGAGCAACAGGCCCGCGATCCACAATTGCTTCGCGTACATTCTTGCGCACAAGCGTCTGCCACTGCTTATCCGCGGCAGCAAGCACACGGGCGTATTTCTCCCGCAACTCTTTGATCTTCTCAAGCACCTCACGTGCCTCTTCCGGTGAACACTCGGCTTCTTTCGCGTAACGCAAAATCGGATCCTCCTGCTCATGACGTTCCTGATCTTCTTTCTTCAACTCCTCAAGTCGCTTATCCAATTCTTCCTCACTCATGTACTGCGCTTCCTGATCGCCGTAATCTCCTTCCTCGAGCGCCTCTTGTTGTTCATCTTGATCGACATTTGGGTCACCCGCTGGCGTGGCATCAAGTCGCACCCACTGGCTCTTTTCATAATCCCATCCATACGCCCATGCGTGACGATTGCTTTCAAGCAAAAGCGCTTCGCCGGCTTTCGAACGTGTACGCACACTGTGTCCGCCGATAAAGCGAGCGTGCACACCGATCTTTGTAAGCAAACGAACTAACATCGAGTTTGCTTCATCGCACTTAGCTTTTTTATGTTCCCAAATTGACTCGAAGTAACGCGACGGATCGGCCTTGTACACGGCTTCCCATTTTTGATCCATGTCATACTCGAGATGCTTATGAATGTGCGAAGCGATTTTGCGCAACTTTGCTGCAGCCGGAATCTCCATGCGCATCGTCTCTTGTGAAAATGTCACAAGCTCGTGAGCAAACTGATCGGGAATCGCTCCCACTTCTCCTTCGGGTACAGCGAGCGTAAGCGCGTCCGGCGACGGAGCGATCACAACTGAAAATCCGGCGTCAACAGAATCATCAGCACGCACAAACACAATCCCATCCTGATCGTGCTCTATCGCCACCTCCCCCGCAATCCCATTCAAACTTGTCGTGTCTACCCCCCAATCGCGTGGAAGTTTGATTTTGCCTTGTCCGTTTTTCACACGCGACCGATAAACGCGCGCTCGCTCACGATCCAGTTTCTGCTCACCAAGTGCGCTCATGCGCCGAGGTGATTTTTTCCATTTCAACATCACCGGATCATACAGATCGTACACGTCGTCCATGTGATATCCACCATGAAACGGCGCAATCGTCGCGACCGCCTCGCTTGGCAACCCTTCGCCTTTCTCCTGCTCTGGCCCACGATGGGGCGAGTATTCTTCCTCTTCGTTCTCGCCGGTTACGTCCGTCGCGCTCGTTGTTTTGCCGGCCGACTCCACGGCTTTTTCTACCAACCTTTTTTCACGCGCACGCAAAAACTCCAGCCGTGGCAGAAGCTTGGTTTTGACATAATTCGCTTTCACGTCAAACCCAACATCAGGATCGGCAAGCGCGGCAAACAGGTTGAGCGATTCTTCCTCGACCGTGAGAGATTGCAATGACGCGAGTTGTCGTTGCACGATCGGATCGAGCCCAAACGAGCTGGTGTCCGCTTGCGGATCAACGAGCAATTTTTTCATCCCTTTATAAAAATCCGCAATCGAAGGCAGCGCATCCGTTCCGGTACGCACGGATCGCCCACGCATCTGTCCCTCAACAAGCAAACGCAAATCCGCAGAGACTTCTTGCTTCCACTGCTTGTATCCGACGAGCTGATCTTTGGATAACGTTTTTTGATGACTTGACTCTCGTTCTTTGCTAAGCAAAACCGTTTCAACATCGAATCTTTGGGTAAATGAATCTGGTTGTGGCATATCTACTTCTTATGGTACACAGAATGATCACCGACACTATGAAGTATTACTTTGTGTGTACTGATGAATTCAAAAACGACTCGGTGACGATAATCGAGTGAAAATGCCCAGAACCCTTTTGATCCTCCTGCCAACTTGTGAGTACGTAGTGTGGGATGAAAAGGGTCTTTTTCAAAAAGATCACCTTTTTGTACAAGAACAGCTTTTATTTGCAGTGGAAGTTTTTTCACATCGCGCTTGAATTTTGTACTGTAAAAAATTTCAAGCATCATAGGTTATTTGATAAGCTCATCCCAAGAACGAAGTTTTTTGATTCCATCTTTTTTTATGGAAGCACGCGAGAGCTCAATACTTTTTTGGACATATGCCTCATCATACGGATATGCCTCTCGCACGAGGGCATCATACGTTTCCACGTCCAACACAACCGCTTCAGGACGGCTGTTGTTGATAAGAATAACCGCGTCTTTGGAATGCTTGGCAGTATCGATGATGTCGCGATATTTTCTTTGCAAATCGCGTACGGAAAAGGATGCTGGGATGGGGTTGAGTGACATATGTGTTGATTAGACCTGTTGCTTAATAACTTTCTTGGCGTTTTGGATGTCGTTTGAGCCGAAACGATTGAAGGATGAGGAGAGATATCGAGCATATCTCGACGAATTCTGAAATCGTTGCAGGCCAAACGACGCCAAAACGGCCGGAAGATTATTAAGCAACAGGTCTATTGTACCGTATGTCAAATTGTAGGTCAAAATCCAATCGAAAGATGAGATTGCGCGGGAGAGCACAAGCCGGACACCCAGATTGTCATTGCGATTGTCGCGATGATCATTGTCAACGTTCGCGGAACCTCCGTTGTCGCGGTTGCCACCATTGAGGCCGTTGCGAGACCCATCCTCGTGCGCTCCCCGTGTGTTGGGTCAAACATATCACGATGAGACAACGCATTGTCCCACTGTCTTTCTTCATCCAACACACCGCAATCTACTAAACATTCAACCGTTTGCCCTCGCGTTTATACGCATCTCGCCAATCCGATTGAACGTGGTGGGTGGCGCAAAAGAAGTCAAAACCGCCTGTGCGTTCTGTAACCAACCGAGATAATCATATCCCGCATGCGAGTTGAAAAGCAAACGATTGCAGAAGTTTTTTATCGAGTTCATGTCTGGCGGCTCCTTTTAATAATCCGTTATAACTTGCAAGCGTTTCACGAGTATGAACCTTTTTCATCATTCGACGTCTTGTGGATGGTCGTAAAACTTCATGCCCGGGTAACATCACCCGCCCAAGCCAATCAAAACCCCACGTACTCTTTCGTAAGAAAATCTTTTTTGGGTGTAATCGTAATTTCAGTGCTTGTTGTAAAAAACCGTCCATTTGTACGAGTTGATGAACAAGTTGTTCTCCTGACTTAGACAACAACAACATGTCGTCTGCGTAACGAAAATACCAACGTTGCTTTTGCGTATGTTTCATACACCGACCAAGTTCGTGTAGATAAACATTTGCAAACAGTTGACTTGTTAAATTCCCAATCGGAAGCCCAACTCGATCTGTCACTGCAAAACTTTGTATGATCATTTGTAATAATGCTAGAAGACGTTTATCTGTCACGCTACGACAAAGCAAATCAAATAAGATGTTATGATCGACCGAATCAAAAAATTTTCGAACATCGATTTTGAGAATCCAACATTCGCGCGATCCGTTTTGCGTAACTTGCCGGATTGCCCTGCGAACCGCTTCAATGGATCGATGCTGTCCAAAGCTTGGACGACAGGAAAAAGAACAATCCAACAAACGAGAATGAAAAATGGGGAGCAACTTGTTATAAACCAGACGATGAATCACACGATCCCTCACAGTAGCTTTATGAATGATTCGACGCTTGGGATCATGTACAATAAAACGAGCATACGGCCCATGTATGTACTGATCAGTTAATAAATCCCTTAAAATAGAAATGAGTTCGTCCTCAAGATTTGCATAAAAAAACTGAACGTCTTGTTTATGCATTTTGCCTTTACTGAAATCCTGCCAAGCCTTATACACTGATCGCAATGTGACTATGTCCTCAAATCGCATATCCAAAAATTCACTCATTGATGATCTACGAGAATTATCCATTAGCGTCCCCCCCCCAACGCTACAAACAAATTATCCGCCATTCCGATCATTCATGAACTTGGTTCTGTCTTTATCATTGTTCACAACGCCGTTCGTAACTTCGAAAAATTAGAACGGTACACTCTTGGGACCATGATAGAAAAAGTGCTTCTTGAATGTATTCAGACGTGTCTTTCTGCAACGGTCATGACGCAAGAGGAAAAATATAGAACACTAGTACGAGCATCCGCATTATTTGACACCCTTAAACTCTACATCCGTATTGCGGTACAGATACACTGTTTGCAAGAACAAACGTATCTCAAATTGATTCCGCACTTAGGAGAAATTGGCAGAATGCTTGGTGGTTGGATGCAAAAAGCAAAATCACAAAATCCAAATTCAAACATCAAATCTTAGTCCAAAATCAAATTCCAAATCCAATTCTATGGATTGCGACGGGAGAGCACAAGCCGGACACCCAGATCGTCATCGCGAGCGCCGCGATGAGCATCGCCAACGTCCGCGGAACCTCCGTTGACGCGGTCGCCACCACTGAGGCCGTCGCGAGACCCACCCTCGTGCGCAGAGTAGCCATCAAAG